>NZ_JAACYS010000033.1 GCF_009996845.1 Pallidibacillus pasinlerensis
GGGGCTGTCCAATAAGTCCAAAATACCGAAATTTTGACGTGAAGTTGGCGGCGACTCGCAAAAATGTTCCACATTTTTCCTGCGGTGCAGAATCAATGAAGCATATTCAGAGTCCTGCGGGACAAGCACGAGCCTATAGACCTGCGCAAACGCACTTGTGCGTTGAGGAGGCTGAGGCCGTGCCCGCGGAAAGCGTCCGCCAACGTAACGACGCATAACATTAAAAGTGTTTGGAAAAGTGACTTTATGGACACCCCGAAATTTAAACATGGTGATTATTTGAAATATGGTTAGTAAAATATCTTTCATATTTAAAGTAAGAAATAATTCGATAATATATTTCTAAAATGATAAAACATAACGGGATATAACGAATAAAGTGATCAATCGTGAAAAATAGAACGAATCCAATTATAACCATGATGATAAAACTACAATATCCCGTCCATCCATTTAAACGATGGTTAGAAAAAAGTGTTGCCATCACACCTCGATCATCTTTATCAAAGCAGTCGTGATGAAGTGGAATAACTTGTAAATAATGGTTAGCAGTGACTAACTCATCTTTATCTTTTATTTCCTTTTTGCAAGCTTTACATACAAGTGCTTTTGTCAAAAAAATTCCTCCAATGAAAATACGATATAAGTGATTCACTAATTATTAACCGATTTTAGTTCCGTTTTCAACAGGATAATCGACATTTAATAAGACTACATCATCTTCACTTGGAATCCCACCTAAAACAAGTACCTCTGATTTAAAACCTGCAATATGTAGAGGTGGAAAGTTAACGACACCAACAACTTGCCGTCCTATTAAGTTTTCTGGTTTATAACGTCTTGTAATTTGAGCTGAAGAATATTTAACTCCTAATTCACCAAAGTCTATTTTAAGTTTAATAGCAGGTTTACGTGCTTCAGGAAAATTTTCTGCATGTATTATTGTACCGATTCGTAAGTCTAATTTTTGAAAATCTTCTAATGTAGCCAAGGACGAAACCCCCTAAATTTTTAGATTTCCAGTTTAATCAAATATTAATGAAAAATATACTAATTTTCAAGAATAAACCTGTTAATGGATTTCTTACAATTTGAATGAATCATTTTATAAAGGAATTGAAAGTGTTAGAAGTTATTAACTCAAACTGACATTACATATCAATTAAAAATGGGATAGGGGAGATGACCAAAATTTAAGAAATAACGCTCAGTGTAAGTCACTGAGCGCACCTATTGAAAATATTAACTATTATTTAATACGTTTTTTATTTCATCAGTTAATGCAGATAATGCACTTGTTCTTCTTTGGTTAGCTTTTGCCATCGAGTTTTTTATTTCGTCTCGTTTTTCTTGAAGAAGTTTAACATGTTCCAACAATGATTCTTTTGTCACATCTTCATCTTGTAATGTAATGGCGAAACCTTTTTCCGTAAATGATTTTGCATTTAAAATTTGATCTCCACGACTTTGGTTTAATCCTAGGGGAATAATGAGCATTGGAATTTCCAGTGCTAAAAATTCGAAAATCGAGTTAGATCCGCCCCTTGTAATTACTAAATCGGTAGCAGCTAAAATATCTGCTAATTCTTCATGAACGTATTCAAATTGGCGGTAGCCTGATCGAGTTTCTAGTTGTGGGTCTAAGTTGTTTTTCCCACATAAATGAACAATTTGATAATGTTTTGTTAATTCATCCAGGTTTGCCCGGACAGCTTCATTAATCTTTTTCGCACCTAAACTTCCACCCATAATAGTAAGAATCGGTTTCCCTGAATGAAAATCTAAATACCGTTTTCCATTTTCTGCGGAGCCAGTTAATATTTCCTTTCGAATTGGCGAACCAATGGCGACCGCTTTATCTTGAGGGAAGTACTTTGTTGTTTCCTCAAAAGATGTAAAGATTTTTGTTGCAAATCGTTTCGATATTTTATTAGCAAGTCCGGGCGTAATATCACTTTCATGGATAAAAATTGGTATTTTCAGTGAGTTTGCTGCTATTATAACCGGAACAGAGACAAATCCGCCTTTAGAAAATAATAAATCCGGTTTTAGTTTTTTAAGTATTTTTCTAGCTTCAAAACATCCTTTTAATACACGAAAAATATCTTTTACATTTTCCATATCAAAATAACGACGTAATTTACCGCTACTTATTCCATAATATGGAACATTTTGTTTCTCCATTAAATCCTTCTCAATTCCTTTTTTGGAACCGATATAAACAAATTCATAATTCTCGTCTTTAAGTTCATTCATAATCGCAATATTAGGTGTAACATGCCCGGCGGTACCGCCACCTGTAAAAGCAATTTTCTTGTTAGTCATAATTCCTCCTAAATGTACATCAATTTTATTCTATATAATACTTTAACTGTTGATATGGAATCATTCAAATGTTTTTTCTAATCATTGTTCCAAATAGATGTTTAAATTACAGATTATTTATAATATACTAAAAAAATAATAGTGATTTTTTAAATGACCAACCCTTATTGGATGCCAACAACAAAAAACAGAAGAAACATCTATATATAAAGAAAACTATGAAATTATCGGTTCAGCAAAACAAGAAATACTTGGTGAAGTAAGTGAAAGTATTTATTTTACAAGTGATCGAGAAAATCTTAACGCTCCGGAAGTATTCCATGAAGTAACGAGAGAAGGATTAGAGTTTTCAGTTCCCATAGATGGACGTTATGAAATATTTGCCGGACCTCAAGGAAATATTTCCGTTTTTGACGAACATGGGCATCTTTTATTAAAAGAAGTTGTTGGGTATCTTGTTGGTGGAAATAGCATCACGATGGATTTAAAAAACACATATAAAATATACGTTGATGGTGGCTATGAAGGACGTACAAAAGTTAAAAGTATCGCAAACACCATCACTTGAATTTATTCCCGAAAATGAAAAATAAACATATTTTACTAATTTCTAAGTTTTATATGCTAAAATATTAGTTATATCCACAAGTCAAGGAGCAGAGAAGTAATGGAATCAGTACATAAAATTGATCTGTACACATTATGTATCATTAAAGATGGTGACCGTGTTTTACTAATTAATCGACCAAGTAATAGAGGATTTCCGGGTTACATTGGACCGGGTGGAAAAGTAGAACCATATGAAAGTATTTCAGAAGGGGCAGTTCGTGAAGTATATGAAGAAACTGGATTAATTGTTAAAAATTTAATCTATAAAGGTGTAACGGAATGGATTGATATAAAAAAGAATTATCGATCGATGGTGTTCAATTATTTAGCAACGGAGTATGAAGGTGAGTTATTACAAAATCCACCAGAAGGGGGACTGTCATGGGTACCAATTAAAGAGGCATTGAATTTACCAATGCAACCATGGTTCAAAGAGCGTTTTCCATTATTTTTTCAAGAAGGAACATTTGAGATTTTTTCAGAATGGGATTCAGAAGAGAAGATTACAACTAAACATCATGTAAAAAATCTATGAAACATGGTAAAATTAGCTTTAGTATTTTTGGAATTTTTACATAAAATCAATATAATTTTATTATGTAAACTAAATTAAAGTGGTGAATGCATATGAAGATTCGGAAAGCAACAGCAATAGATGCAAAGGGCATAGCAAAAGTTCAAGTTGATACGTGGCGGTCGACATATAATAATATTGTTTCAGATGAATATTTAGCCCAATTAAGTTATGATGCCCGTGAAGAAATGTGGCAGAAAATAATCCCAATTAATAGTGTATATGTTGCTGAAAATGACCAAGGTGAAATCATCGGATTTTCGTGTGGCGGTAAGAAAAATAGCGAGGAATATCCAAAATATAAAAGTGAATTGTTTGCTATTTATATATTACAAGATTATCAGAAAAAAGGGATTGGGAAATTATTAGTAAAACCGATTGTTGAAGATCTAATTGACGAAGAGATTTATTCAATGATTGTCTATGTATTTGAGGATAATCCAGCAACAAAATTCTATGAGTCTCTTGGTGGTAAGAAAATTGATCGATTACATACTGAATTTTCAACGGAAGAAAAAAAGGTTTATGAATTAGTTTATGGATGGGATGATATTCGTCAAATCTTCTAGGATCTAGGAGATGAAGGGTATTGAGTTTTCTTCTTTTTACATCGACAGAATACCTTATTTATTATAAAAATAGGAGTCATTAAAGATGATTATTCGAGAAAGTACAATTAATGATGCGGAAAAACTGCTCCAAATGCTACAACAACTAGACCGGGAAACGAAATTCATGTTGTTTGAACCTGGTGAACGAAAATTGACTGTTGCAGAAATGGAAAAATCCCTTGAAGCGATAAGAAAATCCAATTCCTTACAATTAGTTGTAGAATATGAAGATAAGATTGTCGGTTTTTTAATGGCAAGAAGAGGAACACTGCAACGGAATAAACATTGTGCCTATATTGTCATTGGTATTCTAGAAAAATATCAAGATAAGAAACTTGGTCAACGTTTATTTGAGAAAATGGAAGAATGGGCGAAAGAAACTGGAATTAAACGCTTAGAATTAACAGTCATGACCCATAATAAAGCAGCTATAAATTTATATGAAAAAATGGGATTTACAAAAGAGGGAATCAAAGCGAAATCATTATTAGTTGACGGAAAGCTTGTAGATGAATACTATATGGCAAAACTTTTACCATAACATAGTGTTTTGAGGTGAAATATGATTATCCAAGCTAATGGATTTGTGGTCCGATTTGTAAAAGACGAAGATATTCCGTTACTAGTAAAATGGTTATCCAACCCTAATGTTCTTCAATATTATGAAGGAAGAGATAACCCTTTTAATGAAGAAAGGGTAAAGAAAAAGTTTTTTAATAGAGGAGATCATGTTTCTCGTTGTATTTTTCAATACAAAGGTATTCCAATTGGCCTGTAACTAATTTGAAAGAATATAAAGACATTCCAAATGTTTATGGGATGGACCAATTTATTGGAGAACCTGAATATTGGAATCAAGGTATAGGTACTAAGCTTGTAAAAACGGTTGTAAACTATTTAACTAGTAAATTGCAAGCCGAAAGAATTATTATGGATCCCCGTGTTGAAAATGTCCGTGCCATTCATTGCTATGAGAAATGTGGTTTCGTAAAGAGAAAACTATTACCGAAACACGAATGGCATGAAGGCGAATATCGAGATTGTTGGTTAATGGAGTATCGAAAGTAGATCAATAATATTTTTATTTATATAAGAAAATATTTTATTTAAGGTGTGAAGGTTAATAAAAAACTGGCAAGGAGCTGCCGGCGTTTGCATTAATGATCAGAATAAGTTGTTAATGGTTTTACAAGGAACACCTGATGAGGAAAAAACTTGGGCCATACCTTCAGGCGGGCTTGAAAACGGTGAGCCATTTGTGGATTGTTGCATCCGTGAATTTAAAGAAGAAACTGGGTTCGATATCGAAATTATCGAGTTTATCAAAACGAAATATCATACATATTCAGAAATAAAAGTATATGCGGAGATACAATATTTTTTGTGAAAATAATTGATGGTAAACAGGAAATTAAAGATCCTGATTATTTAATATATGACATTTCTTGGAAATCAGAGGATGTATTAAGTTCATTAAAGTTAACTTATCCAGAAGATCTTCAACTATATAAAGAATGCTTACACCATTGGTTTAGTCAGATCGAGAACAAACGAATAAAAAATGATAAACTAACTATTTTTCGAGGATGGGACGGGATTTAATATGTGGGACTCCGATATAATATTAAGAGACTATGACCCAAAATGGTCAATTTTATATAAAAAAGAAGAGGAACAAATTCTTGAGTTATTAAAAGAAAATGTTTTAGGAATTGAACATATCGGTAGTACAGCGATACCTGGTATGCTTGCATATCCTGTAATTGATATATTAGTAGGAATAGATAGTTTTACAGAGATTCGGATGATTGCAAAACCAATTAAACGATTAAAATATGATGTAATTCCTAGGCCAGATTTGAGCCCACGTCGTTTTTACGAAAAAAAATTGTTGAATCAAATTGGCTATCATTTACATCTTTGTGAGTATAAAAGTGAAGATTGGTTTAATCTCGTCCTTTTTCGTGATTATTTAAAGAAATACCCAGATGTAGCAGATCGGTATGCCCAATATAAATTCATGCTATCTAGAAAATATAAAAATAATCCTATCCGCTACCATTTAAATAAGAGATTATTTGTTAAAGAAATCCTTGAAATAGCAAGGGAAGAATTTGGTAATGAGATATTGTTGTAACCTTGTATGGATGGTGAAATATGAGAAAAATTGAAGTTGTTCCCTATAATAAGGATTGGCCTTTCCTTTTTCAAAAAGAAACGAGTTTAATTAAAAGCATTTTTGGTCATGAAATTGTTGAAATTTATCATATTGGCAGTACTTCTGTAGTAGGGTTAAAAGCAAAGCCTATTATCGATATATTGCCTGTCGTTAAGGATATAGATAAAGTAGACGATTTCAATAGGAAAATGATTGAGATTGGTTATGAACCAAAAGGAGAAAACGGAATTGCTGGTCGTCGCTTCTTTCATAAAGGCGGTGACAACCGAACTCACCACGTTCATATATTTGAAAAAGGAGATGCAAATATCAAAAGACATGTAGCATTTACAAAATTTTTAAATGCACACCCTGTTATTGCCAATCAATATGGTGAATTAAAAGAGCAATTAGCCAAAAATTTCACTTATGATCCTGAAGCTTATTCAAAGGGAAAAGACCAATTTGTTAAAAAAATTGAACTAGACGCACTCAATTGGTTTGTAAATCAATTGAATTAGTCAGAAAATGTAATGGCTGTCGGAATTGTTGAGATTTCGACAGCCATATATTTGTTACATTAATTTACTTTTTAATTGATTTTAGCTAGCTTTACCCGTGTTTTTTGTCCTCCACTTAAAGATGAGAACGGATTATCCCAGATTTCACTAGCTACATTTAATTGAGTTAAAACTTTCTCCACTTCAATTTCCCACTTATAACCATTGCAATCTAAATAGTTTTGTAATTGGGAATTATATTTACTTAGTATCTTTTCGTCATGAGGATTTTTCTTTTAATAAGTTTGTGAGCCTATTTAACTCGTTTTTTATAACTGCATGTCGATGCTCCGAAATAATCCACCCAATTGATGCATTAAATAGTGTTTTCCCACCGACTGCCATCATTAAATTATCTGCTTTTAAAATAAACATATATCCTCACTCCTATGTTGCCAAAATAACAAAAAGACACAGGAAGTCCCTGTGTCCAACGAACGAAATATGTTAATAAAGAAACATATTTACAGAAAATGGATATTTATCTCGAATTAAAAATAATCACATCAAAATAGACACAAGGATTCCGTTCTTTGCTGCTTTAGCAAAGTCATTTTGCATATAAAGTTATTTGCTCAAAAATGATTGGGAATTGTCCTTTGTGTAATTTTGATGCCTCCTATCAATTTATTTACTTTACTATACATAGAACGGAAACATTTTGTCATGGACCGATTCAAATTTAGCAGGAATATCAGTTTTGTTATCGAATTTTAATATTATAAAGATTAAGAATATAATTACAAACAAACAGACAGTTCTATTACGATAGATTATGACTCTAGATGATTGCGGGTGAACGATTTGGGAGAAATTCAAGAAAAATTATTGCAGAGTAAATCAGGTTTTACTTATAAAATTCGCACAGCGATGCCAAAAGATGCGAAAAAATTGATTAAATATAGCCAAGAAGTATTCAGTGAAGGTGAGTACTTACTAACAACTGTAGAGGAATATAACATAACTGTTAGGGAAGAGAAGAGGTTTTTAGAGAGTTTTTTATTTGGAGAAGGAAATTTAGCAATTGTGGCGGAGCATAATAAAGAAATAATCGGATTTTTAACATTTCACATTGGCATGAGAAAAAGAATACAACATGTAGGTACTCTTGGTATGTCTGTTGCAAAAAAATATCGAAATCAAGGAATCGGAAAAGCAATGCTTTCAGAACTATTAAACTGGGCAGAAAAAAATCCAATTATTGAAAAAGTTACCCTTGAAGTGTTTGATGCAAATAAAAATGCCATTGCTTTATATAAACAACTCGGGTTTGTAAAGGAAGGGAGAATGAAAAGGGGAATAAAAATTGATGATAATACATATTATGACGTTATAATGCGAGGCTTACAAAATTCATCGAAGCCTCGATTATTTATTCTATAATTTTAAAATCTTTCCATGGACTCGGCAATAATTGTAAATATTTTTTTGTTAAGAAACGATTATCGATCAGAACAATCGTCCCTTGATCATGCTCTGTCCGAATTAAACGTCCTCCTGCTTGTAAGACTTTATTCAACCCAGGATAAACATAGGCATAATCATAGCCATTTTTCCCTATGTTGTTAAAATAGTCTTTTATTATATTTCGTTCCAAACCAATTTGGGGTAATCCCACTCCAACAATTATAACTCCATTCAGCCGATTACCAACTAAATCAATTCCTTCTGAAAATATTCGACCCATTACCGCAAAACCGATTAATGATTCATTATTTTTTTCATCAAAAGTAGCTACGAAAGTGCCTCTTTCTTCTTCTGTCATCCCTGGCTTTTGAACAATAGTAGGTACTTTCAATGATGTCTTGTGTAATGACTGTTTCATTTTCCAATAAGTCAATTAGACCTTCATTTAATCGATCGTAATGACCTTTAGCAAACTCGCAATATTCCGGATTGCAAATCGTTTGATCTTTAAAACAAATCTTTTCTTTCGATGTAATCGACACAGATCGAATATTTAAACCTTTTTGTTCCATTAATTGAAAAGCAGACTCAGCTTGTTATCTCGTTGTTCCACTAGCTGTCGCATAAATAATACGTTGGGCTATATTTTCACCAATGGCCTTTACTGCAGGGAAGGTAGTTGAATTGTTTTACCAATGCCTGTTGGTGCTTCAACAAATAAAGTTACCTTGTCCCTATTCGATTGATAAACACATCCTGCAAGTTCTCGTTGTCCTTTACGGTACTGTGCAAAAGGGAAGGAAAGTTCTTTACTCGTCTGATTTCTCTTTAATTTATTTTTAAATTGTAATCGGGCAAAAGGGGCATATTTCTTTAAACAGTCGAAAACAAACCTTTCTAATTCAGAAAAACTCTTTATTTGAACAAAGTTTTTCATCTCGTTTGTTTGTTTTTGAACATATGTTAACTTAATTGAAATATGCTGCAGTTGATGATCTTTTGCATAAATATACCCATATAAATAAGCTTGGGCCCAATAACCGGGGTTCATTTCATCTAAACCACTCATAAAAATTGTCATATGCTAATCTTATCGGTTTTCTTACCCCTTGACTAAAATTAATTATTTTGGGGAGTTTAAATACATTGAATTGTTAACTTATAAATAATCAAGTTTCACAAATATTACATTTTTATGAAATCATATTAGCATTTGTTTAAAAATATTTATTTAAATGAAACATTTTAATAGGCACATACGTCTATACATATAGATAAAAATACAAACCTAAACACAATATTAGTATATTTAAAATTGTAAAACTTGACTTTTTTCAAACAATTATATAATAATTGTTGTCAGAAAAATATTTACAATCCCTAAATAAATCGTTTACAATGTAACCATTAAATAAATTTGACTTTGATTTCTGTAATTAAAATTCTAACTTTTAAAGGATGGAATTATATGAAACTACAAAATATTGAAAGGCGAAAAATTACGGAAAATTTTTTAGCCTTTTATTTATTACTTGTCTTATTACTGTGGATGAAAACGTATTTCACCCAGTTTACGCAGTTTGTTTTAGGGGTAGAGGGGATCTTTCAACATTTCCTTTTATTTATTAACCCATTAGGGTCGGCTTTACTCTTTTTAGGATTTGCATTTTTACTAAAAGGTCGTAGTAAATACATATTTATCTTAACCGTATACACTTTACTAACAACTCTGTTATATGCAAACGTAGTTTATTATCGATATTTTGATGATTTTATAACATTACCTAATTTATACAATACGAGTAATTTCGGAAATCTTGGTGGCAGTGTATTAGCTTTACTTGAACCAACAGATATTTTGTATTTTGTCGATATACTTATTATCATAATTTTACTTTGCATGAAAAAAATTAAAATTGATACAACTCCAATTAAGCGAAGTAAAGCTATAGCAATTTTATCTTTTGGTTTAGGAATTTCATGTTTAAATTTAGGATTAGCAGAATCTGATCGACCACAATTATTGACACGTGGCTTTGATCGGAACTACATTGTGAAATATTTAGGAATGTATAATTATCAAATTTATGATGCTTATCAAACAACAAAGGCAAATGCACAGCGAGCACTTGCGGATAGTAATGATGCTGTAGAAGTTGTAAACTTTACAAAATCATTATATGCTGAGCCAAATCCGAAATTTTTTGGTGTAGCTGAAGGGAAAAATGTTATATATGTACATTTAGAGTCTATTCAAGAATTTCTTATTGATTTTGAATTAAATGGAGAAGAAGTAACACCGTTTTTAAATCGATTAAAAGCAGATTCAAATACGATTTACTTTGAAAACTTTTTCCATCAAACAGCGCAAGGAAAAACCGCTGATGCCGAGTATATGATTGAAAATTCCATATACGGTTTGCCACAAGGATCAGCCTTTATAACGAGAGGAAGAAACACGTACCATGCAGCACCTGCGATTTTAAAGGATTATGGTTACACTTCCGCTGTCTTTCATGGGAATGGTGGAAGCTTTTGGAACCGAAACGAAATATACAAATCCTTTGGTTATGACCATTTCTTTGATGCTAATTTCTATGAAATATCTGATGAAAATCGTGCTGAATATGGGTTGATGGATAAACCATTTTTTGAACAATCGGAAGAACTTCTAAGTTCGTTGCCACAACCTTTTTATACAAAATTCATTACAATTACTAATCATTATCCGTTTCCTTTAGATGAAGGTTTAGCAACTATAGAAAAGCCGGAAACAGGAAACGATATTGTAGACGGATATTTTCAAACTGCACGATACGCAGATGAAGCATTAGAACAATTCTTTCAATATTTAGATGAAACTGGTTTACTGGAGAACTCCCTTATTATTATGTACGGAGATCACCATGCTTTATCTGAAAAATATTATGAAGAATTATCTGAGCTACTTGATATAGAAATTGGTCCAGTAGAAAGTGCTGAATTACAAAGAGTTCCTTTATTTATTTATATGCCAGGTTTAGAAGGTGGTATTAAATCCACATACGGAGGACAAATAGATTTATTACCAACTTTACTCCATTTACTCGGAATTGAAACGAAAGAGTATGTTCATTTTGGAACAGATTTATTATCGGAACGACACATTGAGTTAGTTCCATTTAGAAATGGTAATTATGTTAGTCCAAGGATATATTCAGTTGATGGTCATTTTTATGATTACGTAACTGGGGAAGAGATAACAGAAGAACATAAACTTTATAATCAAGCAATTGAATTGAAGGAGAAGACTGAATTTACACTTCAACTTTCAGATGAGTTAGTAAACGGGGATTTATTAAGGTTTTATACACCACCTAACTTTACACCAGTAGATCGGACTGAATACGACTATTCTGTATCTGAAACAAATGAAGAACAATAATTGTAAAAGGACTGTCGTATAAATAGGGTATAAGCCTAAAAATCAATATCTTATTATAGATATATGATCTTTGGTCATAAACGACTCTATTTTTGACAGTCCTTCATTTTTAAATTGTGAAGTAATATTTGGTATTATATAAAACTAAAATGTTGTTAAACTAGCAACTACACTTTAAGAACATATTCGATTGTCCTTCATTAACTTGACAAAACAGAAAAAAAAGTATAGTAATATATTTGTACGACAAAAATGTTAAACAGATATCCAATTTCCAATTACCTATAATTTTCATTGTAGCTATGCTATGTTAATATAGTATTAAAAGAATGTTAATTTATTAACTTAATAGAAGAATATATTAATTTTTACGTAATACATTTATGTAATGTGGAATAATATGAACTGGTTGCAGAAAGAGGTGCATCAATGAATAACTCATTAAACAAAAATGCAGGCTTATTAAATAAATTTACTGGATTTTATTTCTTAACAGTTATTGTTCTATGGTTAAAAACGTATTTTACACAGTTAACAGTATTTGATCTCGGTGTTGAAGGAACTTTTCAACATTTTTTATTGTTCATTAATCCGTTAGGATCAGCCTTATTATTTTTAGGATTATCCTTTTTTTCAAAAGGTAGAAGAAGATATATTTGGTTAATGATCTTTTATACGGTAATGTCCATCTGGTTATACGCGAATGTAATGTATTACCGTTTCTTTAATGACTTCATTACATTACCAACTATTCTCCAAACACAAAACTTTGGTGATTTAGGTGGAAGTGTTGCTTCATTATTCCAAATAACTGATATTTTATTCTTCGTTGACTGCTTTATTTTAATTGCATTATTAGCTTTTAAAGTAATTAAAGTTGAAAAAACTGTACAACCACGTAAAAAAGCTGTTGCAATTATAACTTTAGCATTAGGGTTTATGTGTTTAAATTTAGGACTAGCAGAATCCGACCGTCCTGAATTATTAACACGTGGTTTTGACCGCAACTACATTGTGAAATATTTAGGTATGTATAACTTTACGATTTATGATGCGGTAGAAAGTACAAAAGCGGCTTCACAACGAGTTTTAGCAGATAGCAGTGATGTAACTGAAGTAATTAACTATACACAATCTAATTATGCTGCGCCGAATGAGAAGTACTTTGGTGTTGCAGAAGGAAGAAATGTAGTCTATCTTCATTTAGAATCAATCCAATCATTTTTAATGGATTATCATTTGAATGGTGAAGAAGTAATGCCATTTTTAAACTCGTTAGCGAAACATGAAGATACCATTTATTTTGATAATTTCTTCCATCAAACAGCTCAAGGGAAAACAGCCGATGCAGAGTTTTTAATTGATAATTCATTGTTCGGTTTACCACAAGGTGCTGCTTTTATTACAAAAGGACGTAATACGTATCATGCAGCTCCAGCTATTTTAAAAGATCATGGATACACTTCAGCAGTTTTACATGGTAACGGTGGAAGTTTCTGGAATCGTAATGAAATTTATAAGTCATTTGGTTATGACCATTTCTTTGATTCAACCTATTATGAAGCTGAATCTGAACAAGATTTAGCTGAATATGGTTTAATGGATAAGCCGTTTTATAAACAATCGATTCCTTATTTACAATCAATGGAACAACCGTTTTATGCGAAATTAATTCCTGTTACCCACCATTATCCATTCGAACTTGATGAAGAATTAGCAACGATTGGTAAAGCAGATACAAGCAGCCGTACTGTAAATAATTATTTCCAAACGGCTAGATATGCGGACGAAGCTTTAGCGCAATTATTTGAGGATCTAAAGGAAGCTGGATTATATGAAAACTCCATCTTCATTCTTTATGGAGACCATTATGGAATTTCTCAAAATCATAATAAAGCAATGGCAGATATTATTGGAAAAGAAGTTGGTAGTTATGAAAGTGCTAGCTTACAACGTGTTCCATTAATGATTCACATTCCTGGTGTTGATATGGAAGGTGGCGTAAACCATACGTATGGTGGGCAAATTGATGTTATGCCAACACTTTTACATTTATTAGGTATAGATGCGAAACCATTTGTTTTATTTGGTCAAGATTTATTATCGGAAGATCATAGTCAAGTTGCAGTGTTCCGTAATGGAGATTACGTTAGTCCAGAGTTTTTTGCAGTAGAAGGTAAATATTTCGATGCAAAAACTGGCTTACCAATTGAAGATGAAGAACAATTAAAAATTGCAAAAGAACTTAAAGAAGAAGTTGAATATAAATTAATGTTATCCGATAAAACTGTAAATGGTGATTTGTTAAGATTTTATACACCTGAAGGTTTTACACCTGTTGACCGTAATCAATTTGATTACAGTAAAACTGAAATAGACGAATAATTCAACAAGGGTTGTCTAACAAATACAATCATGTTTTAAGGAAATTCCATTGATTGTATGTTAGTCAACCCTTGTTTGTATTTTTTGTTATAATTACAAGGTAATTAAAAATGAATAAAGTAGGGATAAATATGAATATTTCATTTGCCAATATACATAATTTTGGTAACGTAATTATTGAAGACGAACTCATTCAACATTATCACTTTCCTGAAATGCTAAATTATTATAGTGGTAATTTTATTACATTTAAACGGATGCCGTCTATTGATGAATTTAAAGAGACTGCAGATTGTTTAAAAAATTTCCATCTAAAAAATGGTCAAAACCATCTTTTGTTTTATTTTCCAGAAGGTGAATACTTAGATGAAGAATTACAGCAATATTTAAAAGCTAATGACTATGATTTTAGTTATAATGAATTGTATAAAATTCACCCGAATGACTTTCCAAGTTTTACTAAAAATCCGAATATCGTAGTAGAAACAGTTAAACTTGAAACATTAGATACTTTTTTACAATTACAATATAATCTTGATCTAGAATTTGGTATTGAGTTTGCAAAAGGAAAGCAAATGATTCATAAAACTAATTTTTATAACGAGAATTGGAAACAGGTCATTGCATTTTATCAGGGGACACCTGCGGGTACATTGGATTTAATTGTTAGCGAAAAAACCGTTGAAATTGATAATTTCACACTTTTAGAGTCGTTTCGGAAAAAGGGAATCGGTAAACATATGCAGAAGTATGTAATGGAACAATATCCGAATCATACTGTCATATTAGTTGCTGAAGGTGAAGGTACAGCGAGGGAAATGTATCGTAAACAAAATTATCAATTTGTCAGTTTCCAATATGAAGCACTAATAATATTTTAATCTTTTTGTTTTCAGAGGTGAAATAGAAATGAACTTAGGGTTAAACGGAAAAGTTGCATTAATTACCGGTGGTAGTAAAGGAATTGGCTTTGTAACTGCACTGACTCTTGTAAAAGAAGGTGCAGATGTAGCAATATGTGCTCGAAATGCGGACCATTTACATAAAGCAGCTACATCAATAAAAGAAGAGACCGGACGAGAAGTTTTACCGATTGTAGCTGATGTAACGAAAGAGGAAGATTGTAAAAACGCTGTAGAAGAAACTGTTCAACATTTTGGTAAGATAAATATTTTAGTAAATAACGCCGGTACATCTTCAGCGAATCCATTCGATCAAGTTGATACGGAATTATGGAAATATGATTTAGATTTAAAACTTTTCGGCGCTATTCACTGCTCCCGGTATGCAGTACCATACATGAGAAAAGAGAGAGGAGGAGCAATTGTCAATTTAACAGCATCAATGGCTAAAACTCCCGGAGCATCATCATTACCAACGAGTGTCAGTCGTTCAGCAGGAATGGCACTGACTAAAGCAATGAGTAAAGATTTAGGAAAAGACAATATCCGTGTAAATACAGTATGTATTGGTTTGATACGTAGTGATCAAATTGAGAAAATGTGGCAAAATAATCGACCTGATTTAACGTGGGAAGAATATTCTAAAGAAGTAGGTAAAAATATTCCTTTAGGAAGAATAGGAAATACTCAAGAAGCTGCTAACGTTATAACATTTTTAGTATCTGAAGCTGCCAGTTATGTAACGGGAACCGCCGTTAATATTGATGGTGGAAGCGCGTCGGTATTATAATACAAAAAGATTACTTACTAAATTGTAAAGGGGCTGAAAATTTTTCAGCCCCATTTTCTATGGAATTCATGATTTATTTATGCCGTTATTATAATCGTCTACTTTCATTTTTTCTAATTCTAAACGTAGTTTTTCTGTCTCTAATAAATAATTTTCGTGTTTAATTTGTTCAAGCTCTTTTTGTTCTTTTAGTAATTGTAATTGTATTTTTTTATTTTTTCTTAAATGACTAGTAATAATGATAATAATGATGATAGAAAAAATCAAAATAGAATCTATGATACTACCTAATTCCTCCATTTTGCAACCTCCAACTTTCCTAACTGTTTATACGTATTCTATCATGATAGAGTAAACAAACCCAATATCAAAATTTAGGAAAACTATCTAATCAAGCGATTGATTAAAATGTACGACATGAAATGTTTAATGAAGATAAATACATTTGTTTATTAAAAACAAAAAAGGCTGAAAAAACAGCCTATACATAGTTATATATTTAAATCATTTTTGTTGTTTTGTATTTCATGATAATCTTTTTCTTTCATTTTTTCTAACTCTAATCGTAGTTTCTCTGTTTCTAATAAATAATTTTGTTGTTTAACTCGTTCAAGTTCTAACTGATCTTTAATTATTTCCGCTTGTATTTTTTTAGATTTTCTAACATGGGTTGTCAATATAGCTACTAAAGGAACGGAAAATATCATGACAATTGCTGTAAGAGGGATTAATATATCCATTTTTTTATAAACCTCCGAAATTTATACTGTTAATTGTATTTTATCATCAAACAAACTATAACCCAATAACAATTGAAAAGTTCATACTAGAGTTCGTTAACTGGAAATATTTCTAACGCATAACTTTACAAAACTATTCAAAAAATATCTTTGTATCGAGTATATGTATTTTCAGGAGGAATCCCTTTGGCCAAACTAAAACATAAAGGGCTTACAATCACTGCAATTGGCTCAATTCCATTAATCCTTGTATTAGGTAATTCGATGTTAGTTCCCATCTTGCCGGATTTAAAAAAACATTTAAATATAAGTGAATTTCAATCCAGTCTTGTTATTTCTGTTTTTTCCATATCTGCAGCGGTAACAATCCCAATATTAGGTTATTTATCAGATAGATTCACAAGAAAAGCGGTTATGATTCCAGCATTAACTTTGTATGGTTTAGGTGGATTATTAGCAGGAATTGCCGCAGCTTGGTTTTCACAAAACCAAACGTTTTTTTTATGTCTTGTTTTTTTCGATAAACAATTAATTCCTTTTTTTCTGTATTAGTTATCTCGAGTATTGGCACCGGCCTCGCATTACCGTGTATTAATAGCTTGATAACTGGAGCTGTTTCAATTGAAAAAAGAGGATTTGTCACATCAATTTACGGTTCGGTTCGTTTTTTAGGTGTTGCAATCGGACCACCGATATACAGTGCCTTAATGAACTGGTCAATAACAGGAATGTTTTTATCAACTGCAGCTTTAACACTATTCGTTGCACTCCTTTGCATGCTGTTTATAAAAGTGAAGCCGAGCGGGGAAGGTAAAGGAGATAAGAAAAATAGAAAACAAATGGATAGCTTATTTGAAAAATTACAATTAACGTAACGATGAACAATAAAAAGAAAGAGTGACAAATATGGAAATATTTTTTTCACCAGAATTGATGCATCAACATTTTCAAATATTAAATGTCGTTGACTCTAAAGAAAATGCAGTCGGAAATGTCGCTTTTATGTTTGATGAGAAAAAAATTTATGTATATGGCATTGTAGAAGAAGAAGGGGTTACCGAAAATTTCCGCAGCATTGTTACGCCGTATATAAAAGGAATAGCTAGTGCTCATCCTGACTTAGAAGTATATTCTTGTCTTTATGTAGGTTGTAAAAAGATTAGCGTTAATACTGAGGACGAAGAGAAAGAGCAAAAGAAAGAGGGGTAATAAGACAAAAAGCAGTGATACATATCAATGCCACTGCTTTTTTTACTTAATTTTCAACGCTAACTTTCTTATCTAATTCCTCTAATAACTCACCAATTTTTCTACCATGAATCACTTCATCAGCATACATATCCAGTTCAGTTGGTTCCATATTGACAATGACTAATTTAGCTCCATTTTGTTTCGCTATAATTGGGAATTGATTCGCGGGTGTCACTGAAAGGGAGGAACCGAGTACGATAAAGAGATCTGCTTTTTCCGCTTCTGAATAAGCCATTTGAAAGGCATCTTGAGGAAGCATTTCCCCAAATAAAACGACATTTGGCCGAAGTACGCCTCCACATTCACAATATTGTTTCTGTTTTATAAAAATCTCACTATCGATTTCTTTATTACAATTTAGGCATCGGAATTTTTGTAGCGTACCATGTAATTGAGCCACTTGTTTACTACCAGCTTCTGTATGAAACCCATCGACATTTTGAGTAATAATTGATTTAATCAAACCGTCTTGTTCCCATTTCGCTAAAATATAATGTCCTTTATGAGGACCGTATTGTTTAACACCAAGAACACGTTCTTTATAAAACTCGATAAATTCTTCGACATTTTCATTCAACGCTTTTGTTGATGCAATTTGACTCGGATCTTTTTTACGCCATAAACCATTGTTAGAAGATCGAAAGTCAGGTAATCCACTTTCCGTACTCATGCCAGCCCCCGTAAAAACTACGGTATAATTCGATTCTTTCAACCACTTTTCTAACATTTTTGCCTCCTAATAAAATATCATAATCTCTATTTATATTATACGATTGTTTTATGAGAAGGCTAATAATCGTACTTTTATCCTATGCTCATCATAAGTAAATAATATATAAATGCAATTAAATGATAATAAAATATTGGTTAATAAGGACGAATGACAAGTATCCAGTAAAACTTCCTAATAAAATTCCAGCTAACACATCAGACGGATAATGTAGTCCTAAAACGATTCTTGAGATTGCGACACTAAAAGCAAGAAACAAAAGTATCATGGAAAATAAGAATGTAGGACTATACAAAACAAATGGAATTAGGACTGAAAAAATGGCTGTTGAATGACCAGATGGGAAGGAAGGATCCTTTAACGGTTTATTCGTAACATAAATCTCATTCAAAACAATGTATGGTCGTTTCCTTGGGAAAAAACGTTTCACTAATTGTACAATCACATGGCTGACCGTTAATGAAATTGCACTTGCAGTGGCGGTTAACTGTAATGTACCATTTGAAAAAATTAACATAGCGAATACGGCAACGATTGAAAAAATTGCTCCGCCAAGATGTGTTATAAAGCTAAAATAACGATTGGCCATTTTTCGGTTATAACTACGGTTGATTGTATGAAATACCTTTAATTCGATTTCTTGAAGTACATGAACATAACGCATTTCTCTCCTCCATTCAATATAAACATATATGGAAAATGTTATATTAAAGTTAATTTTATTTTAAAGTATATTAAATATCGATTACAATTAAAATGAGAAAAAACTTAGAATATTTTTTGCTAAGGTGTGATGATATGTGTTTAATTTTATTTGCTTATAAAGTGCATGAAAAATACCCGCTCATTGTTGCGGCAAACCGTGATGAATTTTTTAAAAGACCAACTGCACAAGCTCATTTTTGGGAAGATGAACCGAATATATTAGCGGGAAGAGATTTAGAGAAGCTTGGTACGTGGATGGGTGTGACGAAACAAGGACGATTTGCTGCTATTACGAATTACCGGAGCCCGGAAGAAATGAATGCCACAGGCAAACGGTCACGGGGTGAGCTAGTTACAAATGCTTTAACTTTTGAAGGTGAAATTACTCAATATATGCAAGGTCTGGAAAAAACGAAGGAGCAATACCCGGGTTATAATTTACTCGTAGGAAATCATGAACAATTATTCTATTTTTCAAATAAAAACGGTTCAGTAAAAAAACTAGAACCAGGTATTTATGGATTAAGCAATCATTTACTAAATACTCCATGGCCGAAAGTAACAACAGGAAAATATGAATTGAAAGAGACTATAGTATCGGGCGAAGAAGATTTAATCAAACGTTTGTTTGAATTATTGCAAAAAGCAGATCCTTTTCCAGACGAACTTTTACCGAACACCGGCGTACCTTTAGAGTTGGAACGAATGCTATCGCCCTTATATATTTCAAGTAACGATTACGGGACAAGAAGTTCAACAGTATTATTATTAGGGAAAGACGAAATTCAATATATTGAAAAAGTAATGCAGCCAGAGGAATTAGAAGCCCTTGAATTTAAGTTTAATTACTAGATTTAAAGGCATTTTGTAAATAACGACAGAATGCATTTTTATTTTTGATTAGCCCTTTCTTACTACGGAAAAGATGCTGCTAATCTCGATGAACCAATTAAACAATTTTTACGCAAAAAAACAGGTAAGGAACTAACAATAGAAAGGGTAGCGGATGAAACCGATTTTATATAGATTCATTAAGTGTTCATCCAAACTATAGAAATCAAAAAATTGGAACTGAGTTACTAAAAGCTTCTATTCAACGAGCAAAGGATAAAGGATATTCTACGGTAGCCTTAGTTGTTGAAGAAAACAATGTTAAAGCTAAGAAATTATATGAACAGGTTGGTTTTACTTATAAAAAGACGATCACCTTACAAAATCACCGCTACCATTATTTATATCTATGCGTATGATAAATTGACAGAGCGAAACGTTTTTGGATATAATTCTTATTGGTTAAAGTAGCACTCACTTATTAAGAGTGCTAATTTTTGCGAATAAATAAGATTACTTGTGAAAGGAGTGTTTTTCATGGAGAAAAAACAATTCCAAGCTGAATCAAAAAGGCTTTTAGAAATGATGATTAACTCCATTTATACAAAAAAAGAAGTATTTTTACGTGAATTAATCTCAAACGCGAGTGATGCGATTGATAAAATTTATTATAAAGCATTAACGGATGATTCATTAACATTTAACAAAGATGACTACTATATTAAAATTACACCAAATAAAGAAAAGCGTACATTAACAATTAGCGATACCGGAATTGGTATGACGAAAGAAGAGTTAGAAACAAACCTCGGTACGATTGCAAAAAGTGGTTCTTTAGCATTTAAAAAAGAAAATGAAATAAAAGACGGTCATGACATTATCGGACAATTCGGTGTCGGTTTTTACGCTGCTTTTATGGTTGCAAAACAAGTTACCGTAATCAGTAAATCATTAAAAAGTGAAGAAGCATATAAATGGGTATCGTCTGGTGTTGACGGATATACAATTGAACCAGCTGAAAAGAATGAAGTTGGTACCGATATAATTTTAACTTTAAAAGATAATACCGAAGATGAAAGTTACGATGAATTTTTAAATGAATGGCGCATTAAAGAAATCGTTAAAAAGTATTCCGACTTTATTCGTTACCCAATTAAAATGGAAGTAACGAAAAGTAAACCGAAAGATGACGACAGTAATGAGTATGTTGATTATAAAGAAGAAGAAACATTAAACAGCATGGTACCGATTTGGAAGAAAAATAAAAATGAGCTAAAAGACGAAGATTACGAGAATTTTTATAATGAAAAGCATTTTGGCTTTGATAAACCATTAAAACATATACATATAAAAGTAGACGGTACCATTCGCTATGACGCTATTCTTTACATTCCTGAACAAGCTCCGTTTAATTTTTATACGACAGACTATGAAAAAGGTCTGGAGCTTTATTCAAACGGCGTGCTCATTATGGAAAAATGTGCCGACTTACTACCGGATCATTTTAGTTTTGTAAAAGGACTAGTTGACTCACCTGATCTTTCGTTAAATATCTCACGGGAGATGCTTCAACAAGACCGTCAATTAAAAGTTATTGCGAAAAATATTAAAAATAAAATAAAACGCGAATTACTAAACTTATTAAAAAATGAACGCGAAAAATATGAAAAATTCTATGAATCCTTTGGACGGGTTCTGAAATTTGGAGTCTATAATGAGTTTGGTGCCCATAAAGAAGATTTAGAAGACTTAATTATGTTCTATTCATCGAAAGAGAAAAAGCTGGTTACTTTAGACGAATATGTATCCCGTATGCCAGAGGATCAAAAATATATATACTATGCTACAGGTGATTCGATCGAACGAATTGAAAAATTACCACAAACAGAGCTTGTAGCTGATAAGGGTTATGAAATTCTTTACTTTACAGAAGACGTTGATGAATTCGCTATTAAAATGTTAATGAACTATAAAGAGAAAGAATTTAAATCTGTATCTGACAGTGATTTAGGAATCGAATCTACCGAAGATAAAAAGCAAGTTGAAGCAGAAGAAAAAGAGAATAAAGATTTATTCGAACATATGGCGAAAGTTCTTGGCGATAAAGTAAAAAAAGTGAAACCTTCTAACCGCTTAAAGACCCATCCGGTATGCCTATCGACAGAAGGCGATGTAACGATTGAAATGGAAAAAGTGTTAAATCAAATGCCAAATAGTCAAGGTGTTAAAGCAGAAAAAGTACTAGAAATTAATACTAACCACGAAGTCTTCCAATCATTAAAAAATGCTTTTGAGCAAGATAAAGAAAAATTAGAACTTTATACTAAACTGTTATACAATCAAGCATTGTTAATAGAAGGACTACCGATAGAAGACCCAGTGGAGTTTACAAACGATATGTGTAAAGTTATGGTTTAATTCCGAAAAAAACTGTTCTGACTGAACATTTCAGTTTCAGAACAGTTTTTTTCGTTAATTCATTGTAAAATTATCCCTTTATAATTATAATAAAATTGTAAATTTTGGGATTTTTCCACCAAACGAATAAAGGGGGATATTTTTATGGGCGCTAACGTAGGTTTACAGGAACTTGATGTCATGTTAAAAAGAATTCGAAGAAATACTTTGGGTGATATTTTAGCAAGAACAAGGGACAGGTTACCGGATAAAATTGCGATCGCTTACAAAGGAACCAGACTTACATATGCTGAGTTAGACGATCTTGTAAATCAAACTGCACGTGCATTATTAAAGGATGGCATTGAAAAAGGTGATATGATTGCTTTAATGTCAAAAAATAGTCTTGATTTTGTTATTAGCGAATTCTCCTTAGCCCGTATTGGAGCAGTTTTAGTTCCGATAAACTTTATGCTAAATGTAGAGGATGTAGAGTATATTTTAAACCATGCAAAAGTTAGTGGACTAATATCTTCTATCGAATGTGCTAAAACTCTTGATGAAGCTGCTAGCGATTTAACAATTAAAGTAAGATATTTGATGGATGTTGACCGAAATGAAAAGTTAGATGAAGACCTATCTGATTGGACACCGTTATCCGTTGCACGTCAAGGTCAACCAACTGATTTCGTTGATGCGGATTTAGATGATGATGATGTAGTCCATGTGCTTTACACAAGTGGTACAGAATCACGGCCGAAAGGCGTCATGTTAACCCATAAAAGCATCGTTAACGAATACGTTAGCTGTATTATTAGCGGTGGAATGGCAGAAGATGATGTTTGTATTCACGCTCTACCGTTTTATCATAGCGCCCAACTCCATTGTTTCTTAGGACCGAGTATTTATTTAGGTTCTAGCGGGATTATACTTGAAGGAGCAAATCCAGAAGTCATTTTAGAGACGATTGAAAAAGAAAAAGCAACTCAATTGTTCTGTCCGCCAACTGTATGGATTAGTTTACTTAGACACCCAGATTTTGAAAAACGTGATTTATCATCATTGAAAAAGTGTTACTATGGTGCAGCAATTATGCCAATGGAAGTTTTAAAAGAATTAATGGAGAAATTACCGCAAGCAAAATTTTGGAATTTCTATGGACAGACTGAGATTGCTCCATTAGGAACCATCTTACAACCAGAAGATCAATTACGGAAATTAGGTTCCGCTGGAAAACCTAGTTTTAATGTACAAACGAAAATCGTTGATGACAATGGAAATGAAGTACCCCGAGGAGAAATTGGTGAAATTGAAATTGTACATCGAACTCCCCATGCGATGAAGGGCTATTTACATGACCCAGAAAAAACCGCAAAAGCTTTTAAGGGAGGCTGGATGCATAGCGGAGATTTAGGCTATATGGATGAAGAAGGTTATATTACTGTCGTTGACCGGAAAAAGGACATGATTAAAACAGGTGGTGTTAATGTTTCTAGCCGTGAAGTAGAAGAAGCGATTTATCAAATTGATGGCGTTTCAGAAGTAGCTGTAATCGGAGTTCCTGATTCATATTGGATTGAAGCAGTAACGGCAGTTATTGTACCGAAAGAAGGTTCTTTATTAACGAAAGATGAGGTCTTTACGTATTGTCGTAAAAACTTATCGAAGTTTAAACAACCGAAATATGTTGTATTTACGAAAGAATTACCGAAAAATCCAAGTGGAAAAGTGTTAAAACGAGAGTTAAGGGAAATATATAAAAATATTGCTGAGCAATCATAAATCGCAAAAGGGCGGGTTTTCTTCAGCCCTTTTGCTTTTTATTGTGATAAAATAAAATTAATGTTGAAACAATTCAATTAATAGGAGGGCTTTAATGTTGAATAGACCTAAAGAAAATGAATATGGTACATATTTTGCTCCTTATGTGCAGCTTGTTCCTAATGGGAATATTGTAGAAATTTTATCAGATCAAATTAATGAAACTTGTAAACTAGTAGAAAATCTTACCGAAGATCAGGCAAATTTTCGATATGAGCCAGGAAAGTGGAATATTAAAGAAGTTGTTGGTCATATGGCAGATACTGAACGATATTTGTTTTATCGACTTTTTTGTGTTTCTCGTGGGGAAAAAACTAAACTTCCAGGGCATGACCAAGACTTATTTGTGAAAGAAGCACAATTTAACCGCTTCACAATTGATCAATTATTAAATGATTTTAAAAATGTACGTAAATCTACAATCGATTTTTTAAAAACGTTGAGGGAAGATGTTTGGAAATATTGGGGGAACGCTAATGGAGCGGATTTGACCGTTCGCGCCTTAGCTTATATCATCGCGGGGCATGAAATTCATCATCGCACCTTATTGAAAGAACGTTATATTAATGCAAGCAACTTTCCAAAAAACTAATTGTTACGGCGGAAGCTTTTATGCGACCGCCATCCTATTCTTATATTCTGTCAGCAGGATTTGCTTCAACAGCGATTTGATAAGCATCTAATATATTGGCACTTTTCTCTGGGTTACTCACCGGTACTAAATATTGTTCTCCGTTATGGTCCTCTTCGATTTTCGTGAGTAACATTGAATTATCTTCTTTACGAATAAGGGCAAATGCTTCTCCATCAACATCGAATAATGCTTCAACAAAAAACTCCGTTTCTTCGCCGTGCTCATCTATAATAGTTACAGCATCTCTTAATTTTATCGGCATTTTAACTCCTCCTGTACTACATCTATTTTTCAGTATTTGTAACGATATAATTAATAATCAGTTAAAAGTTACCAATTTTATAGTCATAAAATATAGTGGAGTATGATTTATTCAAACTTCTGTTTAATAGGGGGCTATCGTGTGAGAAATAACAAATCAATTTATATTGTTTTTAGTATTATTTGTATCGGTATTCCCTTTATATGCTTTGTGCTATCGATTTTTACGGGAAATTGGCAATTCTTTTATTACGGGTTAATTGCTACATTTTTAAGTAGTGTACCTTCGGGATTATATTTTGTGATGGATTATTTAGATAAATTAAATAAAAATAAAAAAAGATGATACAAATTTAGCTTGTGACAAATTTATCATTTTTAACACGCAAATTTATAGATAATTCTGTTACAATATAATCTGTTATTACTGTAGTAAAGGATGCATTATATGGAACTTACAACAACATTTATTATATTATTGATTACGATTTTACTTTTTATTAGTGGAAAAATTCGCGCTGATTTAGTCGCATTACTTTCGTTATTAGCTCTAGTGCTATTTGGAATCATTAGTACGGAAGAGGCGTTAGCGGGATTTGCTAATTCTACTGTGATCATGCTCGCTGGATTGTTCGTTGTCGGTGGAGGAATTATTCGAACAGGTTTAGCACAAAAAGGCAGTCAATTTATTTTACGTTATGCAGGCAGTAATGAAACGAAATTATTTGTTCTATTAATGATTGTCGTTGCTATCATTGGCTCCTTTATTAGCAATACCGGTACGGTTGCGATTATGTTACCTATCGTAATTGGGATCGCTTTGAGTATGAAAGTTAGTACATCTAAGTTTTTAATCCCACTCGCATTCGCTGCTAATTTATCAGGGTTTATGACGCTAATTTCTACACCGACGAACCTATTAGTTAGCCAAACTTTAGAAGCGAACGGTTATGAAGGACTTCGTTTTTTTAGTATTACACCTATTGGAATAATCGCTTTTATCATTGGTTTATCATATTTATTACTAGTTAGGAATACATTATTGCCAAAAGATAAGCAAAAACAAGTTACAAATAATAAAAGATCGTCTCCAAATACATTAATTCAGCGTTATCATTTAAATGAAAACTTACATCGAATTTATGTACCAGAAAACTCATCTATCGTAAACAAAAAATTAAAAGAGTTGAAATTAACAACGAACTATCATCTCGTTGTTTTAAAAATCAAAAGAAAGACAAACGAAGGAATACAGTTGTTACCATCTCCAACCCAACAAGAAATGGCTGGACCAAATAGTATAATTGAAGCACATGATATATTATATGTTCAAGGAACACCGATGCAAATCGCAAAGTTTGCTGTAGATTACGAATTAGAAATTGAAAAACATAATGAACATGAACAGCTCGTCTCTAATAAAATTGGAGTTGTTGAAGCATTATTACAACCGAATTCCACTTTAATAAATAAAACTGTAGGAGTATCTGCCTTTCGTAAAAAATATAATTTAAATATTATTGGAATTAATAGAAAAGGTGAATTTATCTCTGAAAATATTTCCGACGTGCGTCTACGTTTCGGTGATGCATTACTAATTCAAGGAAAATGGGAAGATATTGAGTTTTTAGCGAATGATACAAGTGATGTGGTTGTTGTCGGGAAACCAACAGAGATCGCTTCTCAAGCAGCAGCAAACGGCAAAGCGCCAATTGCAGCAGGAATATTACTTTTAATGATTATGCTAATGGTGTTTAATGTTTTTCCAACGGTCGTTTCTGTCATGATAGCAGCAATTTTAATGGTTTTAACCGGATGTTTACGAAATATGGATGATGCATATGGGCAAATAAATTGGCAATCAATTATTTTAATTGGAGCCATGTTACCTTGGTCCACCGCATTGGAAAATACAGGTGGCATGACGCTTATTTCTAATGGAATTATCGATCTATTAGGTGATCTGGGACCAATTGGAGTATTAGCTGGTTTATATGTTGTGGCAACATTATTCGGTCAAATCATGAGTAATACAGCTACTACAGTGTTATTTGCACCTATTGCAATGAATGCAGCAATTGAAATGGGAGTAAGTCCATATCCGATGTTAATGTCTGTCGGTGTAGCAGCATGTATGGCTTTTTCAACACCATTTTCATCACCAACGAATGCATTAGTTATGACAGCAGGAAATTATAAGTTTATGGACTTTTTCAAAGTAGGTTTACCATTAACTTTAATAATGGCGGTAGTTATGATTATTGTCATTCCATTTCTATTTCCGTTTTAATGGGGGTTAAATGGTTTTCTTTTATTAATAATAGAAAGGAAATTGAAGGATGGAGTTAATCGAAAAAGCGATTGAAATTGCAACGAAAGCCCATGACGGCCAGTATCGTAAAACAACGGATATACCATACATTACACATCCTTTTTCTGTAGGAATGATGCTTTCGATGTACGGTTATTCAGAAGAAGTAATCGTTGCTAGTTTATTACATGATACTGTGGAAGATACAGACCTAACGATTGAAGAAATTCAGGGTCAGTTTGGAAAATATATTGCCGAACTTGTGCAAGGTGCATCAGAAAAAAATAAAAGTTTATCATGGGAAGAACGGGAGCAAGCAACGATTAACTACTTAAAAAACGCAACAAGAGACTTATGTTTAATCATTTGTGCAGACAAATTGCATAACATACGGTCCATTTATCGAAGTATCGTAGAACAATTAGAAAAGAATATCTCCGATGAAGTCATCTTTATCGAATTAAAAAAGGAAGTTAATCGTATTTTTGCTGGTATCCCATCTAGTTAATAAAATTTTCTAATGTATCTATTTGAGATTAAATCCATTGTATATTATATTACTAGTAACTAAATCAGAGTTGAATCGTAAAGCGTTAGCAGCCCTCGTCGAAATGACACCATTAACATGGGGTATAGATGAAAACCAAATAGATAAATTCTTACAAAAGGAATCAGCTGAAATTACCGTTGATGTCGATATATTAATAGGAAGGTAAATATAATTTTTTAATCCACCACATCGAGAATATTGTGTGGTGGTTTTTTATTTATAATTCCACTTTATTGTGGAAAAGTATAATTATGTAAATTTCGTTCTTCCTTTTTCTTAGAGTTAATATTGCATTCTTGATTTTTTTCTTTTATTCTCTCAAAATAATAGTAAAAGAAAAATGTAAAGGATGCGAATAACTTTGAAAAGAGGAGTAGTTTACATAATATTATTATCTTTGTTGGTTCTATCTGCTTGTAATATGCAGTCAAATGAGAACGAATTAAGGGGAAGGATGATACAATAGAACAAATTACGGAAGAAAATAAGAAACAAGATTCACAATTAGAAAAACAAAATGGTGCTGAGCAAAATAAGGATGAGCTAGAAAGTGAGATTACAGCTCAAAACGAATAAAACGAAGAACATAATCAAAATGAATCGAACACTATAGAGGAAAAGGATATTAATCAAGAACAAGAAGAAGAGGGGAATCCATCTGAAGAGGTTGTTAATCAAACAGAAGAAAAAGAACAAAAAACTGAAAATGAAGAACCTAAAAATGCATTTAGCAAAACAATTTTAGATGTTATAGATATGTACTTACCTTTATCTAACTCAGAGGAACGTAAGGGTGAAATAACCCATATTGTAATCCATTTTTCTTCCGATGTTGCAAACAATCCAGATAACCCATATAATATTTATAAAATATATAATATTTTAAAAAAAATAAAGTTTCAACCCATTATACAATTGACCGTGAAGGAAAAATTTATCGGATGGTTGATGAAGACCGGGCTGCTTGGCATGCAGGTAAAGGGAGTTTACCTGACTATCCGCATTATGAAAACAAATTAAACCAATATTCAATTGGGATTGAATTATTAGCGATTGGAACAAAAGAAGAATTACATAAGCTCGTTCCGCATGTAGATTATGAAAGTATTGATCCTGTACATATTGGCTATACCGATGCACAATATGAATCTTTAAAGTTATTAATCGATGATATTGCAAAACGTAATCCGACGATTAAATTGGACCGAAAACATATTATTGGCCATGATGAGTACACAGATCGAAGAACTGATCCTGGTAGTTTGTTTGATTGGTCGAGAATTGGTTTTTAAATTTTTTAGAAAGCAGGTTACGATATGGGAGCAATCATATTGTTTGATGGTGAATGTAACCTTTGTAGTAAAAGTGTACAATTTATAATTAAGCGGGATAAAGACGCATATTTTTCCTTTGCATCTTTAGATAGTGAAATCGGGAAGCAGTTATTAAAAGCTTATAAAGTTCCAACAGATGTTGATAGTTTAATTTTGATAGAAAATAAACGGTATTATAGTCAATCATCTGCAGTATTACAAATCTGTAAACATTTGCATGGTGGTTGGAAAACATTCACAATATTACTTGTACTTCCTAGAAAAGTTAGAGACCCACTGTATAAATTTATTGCTAACAATCGGTATAAATGGTTTAAAAAGCGTAGTTCGTGTCTTGTACCTACACCTGACATACGGAAGCGGTTTTTGTAAAGTTAACAGGTTTATTGAAGCTGGAGGGTTAAATAAAACAAAAAAGGAAGATGGCTATGATTTTTCGTACTTTATTTTATTATATTGAAAAATTATTAATTGTTATTGCAACATGTACAGTAGCCAGTCTTCTTTTCATTTTAATTGCTTATTTACCTTTTAAAAAGGTAGAAAACATTTGGATGTATAGTTTTTTTGAGGGCGCAATGGGAATTTTTTTATATTTATTACCATTATTTATTATTTGGTTTTTTCCGATTGCTTGTTATATTGATTCACTTACCTTCAATACGAAACTTGACCGGATAAAAGCTTTACAACTTCAACTTTATAGTGGAATCGTATTAGCATTCGTTTTTACCTTTATATTCGATAACTTTTTTAATGTAAAACTTTTTTTAGTTTATTTTCTAATCAGCTTTTTAACATCGGTTATTTTTTATTATTTAAATATGTTTGGGAATAGATTAGTAAAGATTAATTTAAGTAAAGAAAAAGAAGCTTAATATACATTTGTGAATAAAACAAACTGGAAATGTATATGGCATTTAATAAATGTAGGTTTCGGCAGTATAATTATTAGAGTTAATGTATAATCAGAGCATGGATTTATTGTATATTGAGGTATTTTTATACATTAATTTTTTCAAAGTTTATTCAACTAACGGGGCAGGATTGTTTAAGAAAAAATACCTCAGATTATTGAAGATAATCTACCTTATACGATAAGGGAGGATGGAGGAAATGAATGAACAAAGTATCAAAAATAAAAATGCTTGGGAGTATCGGGCATATGAGTTTTGGAATAAAAGAGATGGCACTCCGATGGATAAGGCAAAAAATATATTAAAAAATCCCAAAGCAAGTTTAAAAAAACATCAACAGTATTTTGACAAAATTGAAGGCAAGAAAGTTGCGAATTTATGCGGTTCAAATGGAAGAAAAGCTGTACCCTTGTCTTTATTAGGTGCGGAAGTAACGGTTTTTGATATATCAGAGGAAAATAAAAAATACGCTTTAGAATTAGCTCATTGTGCTAATACGTCAATTGATTATATAGTAGGAGATATTTACGATATTGATTTGTGTAAACA
>NZ_JAACYS010000034.1 GCF_009996845.1 Pallidibacillus pasinlerensis
CTAGCATTAACGAGGAAGGAAAGCGAAGTTGCGCTAGTCGCTAGGAGCCGAAGCTAGACAAATAAGTAGAACTTGGTTTTTAGCCTTACGTTATCTAGTTTTGAGAGAATGAAAAATTCTTCTTGAAATTATCTTTAAATAGTGTATAATAATACTTGTCCTTGATAATTTTGTCTGGTGACGATGGCGAGAAGGTCACACCCGTTCCCATCCCGAACACGGAAGTTAAGCTTCTCAGCGCCGATGGTAGTGAAGGATGTCCCTTTGCGAGAGTAGGACGTTGCCAGGCTACGGAGGATTAGCTCAGCTGGGAGAGCACCTGCCTTACAAGCAGGGGGTCGGCGGTTCGATCCCGTCATCCTCCATTTTTAATGCAAAATATATACTGCCGGCCTAGCTCAATTGGTAGAGCAACTGACTTGTAATCAGTAGGTTGGGGGTTCGAGTCCTCTGGCCGGCACCAGTTTTAAAAGAAAAACTTGACTAAAATATAAAGTTATGATAATATAATGAAGTCGTTATCACGAGCCGTTAGCTCAGTCGGTAGAGCATCTGACTTTTAATCAGAGGGTCAGAGGTTCGAATCCTCTACGGCTCACCATTCGCGGGTGTGGCGGAATTGGCAGACGCGCTAGACTTAGGATCTAGTACCGTAAGGTGTGGGGGTTCGACTCCCTTCACCCGCACTTACAAAACATACAAATGCGGAAGTAGTTCAGTGGTAGAACACCACCTTGCCAAGGTGGGGGTCGCGGGTTCGAATCCCGTCTTCCGCTCCAAACTTAACACGCCGGGGTGGCGGAACAGGCAGACGCACAGGACTTAAAATCCTGCGGTAGGTGACTACCGTACCGGTTCGATTCCGGTCCTCGGCACCATTTAAAATGCGCCCGTAGCTCAATTGGATAGAGCGTTTGACTACGGATCAAAAGGTTAGGGGTTCGACTCCTCTCGGGCGCGCTTTGTTACGGGAAGTAGCTCAGCTTGGTAGAGCACTTGGTTTGGGACCAAGGGGTCGCAGGTTCGAATCCTGTCTTCCCGATTTGAAAGAAAAGCATATGGGGCCTTAGCTCAGCTGGGAGAGCGCCTGCTTTGCACGCAGGAGGTCAGCGGTTCGATCCCGCTAGGCTCCACCATTAAATTAAATAAATTATATGGCGGCGTAGCTCAGCTGGCTAGAGCGTACGGTTCATACCCGTGAGGTCGGGGGTTCGATCCCCTCCGCCGCTACCAAAATGAGGACCTTTAGCTCAGCTGGTTAGAGCAGACGGCTCATAACCGTCCGGTCGTAGGTTCGAGTCCTACAAGGTCCACCATATAACTTTTTTTGGAGGAATACCCAAGTCTGGCTGAAGGGATCGGTCTTGAAAACCGACAGGCGGGTCAAACCGCGCGGGGGTTCGAATCCCTCTTCCTCCACCATAGTAATTAAAACTTAAATAATATCGCGGGGTGGAGCACGAACGAATTAGCTTCGTAGCAAAACTTCAGCGTACCGATTCCGAAAACATCGGTGAATTTGCCTCCCGAAATCGGGACGGTCAATAACACAGATAAAATTAGAGCATAGAAAATCTCTAATAAATAATATTATCGCGGGGTGGAGCAGTCTGGTAGCTCGTCGGGCTCATAACCCGGAGGTCGTAGGTTCAAATCCTGCCCCCGCAATACTGGTCCGGTAGTTCAGTTGGTTAGAATGCCTGCCTGTCACGCAGGAGGTCGCGGGTTCGAGTCCCGTCCGGACCGCCATTCTAAATAATATGGTTCGGTAGCTCAGTCGGTAGAGCAATGGACTGAAAATCCATGTGTCGGCGGTTCGATTCCGTCCCGAACCACCATTTTTAATAATTTAATATGCGGGTGTAGTTTAGTGGTAAAACCACAGCCTTCCAAGCTGTTGTCGAGGGTTCGATTCCCTTCACCCGCTCCATATTTATGGGCCTGTAGCTCAGCTGGTTAGAGCGCACGCCTGATAAGCGTGAGGTCGGTGGTTCGAGTCCACTCAGGCCCATCCCTTTGAATATAAAATAATATTAATCCGCAGTAGCTCAGTGGTAGAGCAATCGGCTGTTAACCGATCGGTCGTAGGTTCGAATCCTACCTGCGGAGCCATATGGAGAAGTACTCAAGTGGCTGAAGAGGACGGTTTGCTAAACCGTTAGACCGGGTTTACCGGTGCGTGGGTTCGAATCCCACCTTCTCCACCATATATATTGGCCCCTTGGTCAAGTGGTTAAGACACCGCCCTTTCACGGCGGTAACACGGGTTCGAATCCCGTAGGGGTCATAATTAAAAAACACACACTCTAAATGAATGTGTGTTTTTTAATATAAAATGGTTTTAGTAAGTCTGTATTCATCTTAGTCCTTCCTGTTTTAATTAGAAAGTAAATTCATAATTTTAGCCTTGTTATATAAAGTTACTCCCATAAATGATTTATATTTTTAGTAAATATAAAAAGCTGTCTATCTAGTAATGAACTCCCCCTTGTCAAGTAGACATTGGAAATAATAAAAAATGATTTAAGCGGCTTTAGTCTTGTATTCAAGAGGGCTAAGGCCGTTTAATCTTTCTTGATATCTTTCATTGTTGTAGAAGTAAATGTATTCTTCAATCGCTTTTAAGAGTTCTTCAAATGTCTCATATTTATGTAAATAATACTTCTCACATTTGAGTGCTCCCCAAAACGATTCCATCGGTCCGTTATCAATACACTTTCCAACTCTTGACATACTGTGCGTCATGCCTGCTTCATCTATTCTTCGTTTAAAACCATGTGAGGTTTATTGATACCCACGGTCACTTTGAATAAGTGGTTGATCACTATTTAATAAATTGATAGCTTGATCAAGGGTCTCAAATACAAGTTTATTATTATTGGATCGTCCTAAAACAAAGCTAATAATGGAACCATCATGTAAATCCAAAATGGCACTTAAATAAGCTTTCTTTGATAGAGCCTATTTCAATTCAGTAACGTCCGTTACCCATTTTTCATTTTCCTTTTCAGCTGTTTCTTTATTATTCTTCCCATTCTCTAAAGTATCTTGTACAATCTCAATTCGCTCTTCAAATGTTGTTTTTCTTCCTTTAGTCGTAGAGTGTGTTCTCCTTATTCCCGTAGCTTTTAATTCTCTATGACCATTAGTCTTTTTAATCCATTGTTGGAGTACCCCTCTACTAGAAATTTCATACGTTCCATTGATTTCATTTTGGAAGTATCCCCTGACAAATAATCAAGAATTGCAGATTCGTTCAATTCCTTAGAATATACTCTCCATAGTTGAATAAAATTTATTGGGCACAAAAAACTCCCCCTAAGGTAAGCAGATTTTTATTTTTTTATCTGTCTACCTTAAGGGGAGCAAATCATCTAGTAATAGACTGCTTTTTTTCGTTAAAAAATAAACGATATAATAAATCCAATGGATAATAAGAACCCAAATATTGTATTTGTTTGTGCGGTTGCTTTCATAGCTGGCATCATTTCAATTGGCTCAGATTTTCCAATGAATCCTTTTACAGCTTTATATGCTTTAGGAGTACTTAGAAACACAATTAATAGCAATGGAGTTAAATTATTGAAGATGACTAAACCGATGATCCATAAATATGAAACTATAAAACTTCCAGCCATTATTTTTAAAGCTCGATCTCTCCCAAGTAATACAGGTAAAGTTTTTCTACCGAACTCTTTATCGCCTTTAACATCACGAATATTGTTTGATAGATTAATAACTCCAATTAAAATTGTTGTTGGAATTGATACTAGGATCGATGTTGTTGTAATCGTTCCAGTTTGAATAAAAAAGGAAATTAAAATAATATTAATCCCCATAAATAAACCGGACATAATTTCTCCAAATGGTGTAGATGAAATTGGTAGTGGTCCACCAGTATATAAATAGCCGACTAAAATGGAAATAAGGCCGACTACAGCAATCCACCAACTACTATTGGCGCAAATATAAACGCCGAGTAGGATTGAGATTGTAATAAATAATAAAGATAATTGCATTATTACCTTTGGTTGGACACCATCACGTACAATTGTACCGCCAATTCCAACAGACTCTTCGGTATCGAGCCCTCTTTTATAATCATAGTATTCATTAAACATATTTGTTGCGGCTTGGATTAAAATACTTGCGATAAGCATAGCTAAAAATAAGCCGACATGTATACGATCTAATAGCTCATATGCTAATACTGTACCTAGTATAACGGGCACGAAAGAAGCTGTTAATGTATGTGGCCGCATTAATTGCCACCAAACACGCCAACCTTCATTTCTTTCCAAAGCTGCCTGTTGTTTTGATTGAATTTCAGGTTGCATGGAATTTGCTCTCCTCTAATAGTATTTAAATTTTGACTAACTTGTGAACTTCTATACTTTAAGTTTAGGAAATCTATGAACATGTGTCAATTGATAAAATTTCCTTTTTTGGATCACAACTTAAGATAATCATGTTTTTCAACTTGACATTAGTCGATTCAATATTTTCAACGTGATATAATAGATGAGGTGACTGTATAAAATATGGAAATAATTTAGTTTATCAATTGGATTTTGGGGTGAACAACGTGAACGTTGGAACTTATAAAGTACCGAATCAAATAGAAAATTTAATCAAACATGGTGTTGAAAAAGCAAAGAATTATAACCATGAAGTAATTGTAAGTTATATTGAAAAAGTACATCATATAGATACTTTACATTTTTTAAATAATAATCTATCTCAATTTGAAAATGAGAACTTTTATTGGGAAGATGCCCATTCTAGCTTTTATATTGCCGGTTTAGGAACTGTAAAAACGATGAATATAATGCACATGGATAATCGATTTAAAAATATAAAGGAAGAATGGCAAAAGCTAATAGACCGCTCAATAATAGAAAATCCATATTCTGAAGTAAATGGTGTAGGACCTGCCTTATTCGGCGGATTTTCCTTCGATTATGTAAAAAATGATTCAAACCTATGGGAAAATTTCAATCATGGTCTTTTTTACTTGCCAAAATATATGGTTACAAAGGTGGATGGTCAAAGTTATTTTACTACGAATATCCTTTGTACTCCTAATCAGGAAAATAACCCAAATGTTGAACAACTACTTCTAGAACGAAAGAATGTATTATCAAATACAAAAACGTCTCTAGCTAGTGAATTAGTAGAAATTAGTGAGAGTCCAAAAGTGGAAGAAAGAAATGGTGTGTTATGGCTAGATCGGGTTAATAAAGCGATTGAATTGCTTAAACTAGCTTTTGCCAAAAAAGTAGTATTAGCTCGCGATCTACATTTATCTTATCAACAAAAAATTAATCATATGTCTGTTTTAAATAATTTAAAACAACAACAAAAGAATAGTTATATTTTCTCAATGACAAGTGAAAAAGATTGTTTTATAGGAGCTACTCCGGAAAGACTTGTAAAAAAGGAAGGGAAACATATGTTTTCTTCCTGTGTGGCAGGGTCTGCTCCAAGAGGTAAGACGGATAGAGAAGATAATCAAATAAAAACAGACTTATTAAATGATCCGAAAAATTTAGAGGAACATCAATTTGTTGTGGATATGATTACTAATGCTTTCCATCAACTTTGTGATTCGGTCAGTAGAGCAAAATCACCACAAATTATGACAAATAAAGATATTCATCATTTGTATACACCTGTCGAAGGATGGGCGAAAGAAGGTGTATCTATTTTCGAATTTGTTAAAGAGCTTCATCCTACACCAGCGTTAGGTGGGACTCCCACGGAGACTGCTTTACAAATCATTCGTGACCTGGAACTATTTGAGCGGGGAATGTATGCTGGTCCGTTAGGTTGGGTGGATTACAAACAAAATGGGGAATTTGTTGTAGCTATTCGCTCCGCATTATTAAAGGAATCTGAGGCTGTTTTATTTGCAGGATGTGGTATAGTGAAAGATTCAATTCCAGATAAAGAATATGAGGAAACGAAAGTGAAATTTCGTCCGATGTTACGGGCTTTAGGAGGTAACTTAGATGAGTAATCAAATTGCGATGACGAAATATATTGGTGCTTTCGTCGATGAATTAACTAAATCTGGAGTGAAACAGGTCGTTGTTAGTCCTGGTTCCAGGTCTACGCCAATTGCTATGCTAATGGCAGATCACCCAGATATTGAAGTAATGATGCATGTGGATGAACGTTCGGCGGCTTTCTTTGCACTTGGTTTAGCGAAAGCAACAAATAAAACAGTAGCAATCCTTTGTACTTCTGGAACAGCGGCTGCAAACTATCTTCCTGCTGTAGTTGAAAGTTTTTACGCAAGGGTCCCATTACTTGTAATTACAGCTGATCGTCCTCATGAATTACGTGATATCGGTGCAGCGCAAACGATCGATCAAGTGAATCTATTTGGAAATCACGTGAAATGGTTTCAAGATATGCCTTTACCTGAAGAGTCTCGAGAAATGCAAAAGTTCGTTCGTACGGTTTGTTCACGAGCAGTACAAACAACAATTCAAGCCCCATACGGACCGGTACATTTGAATTTTCCATTACGTGAACCTTTAGTTCCTATTATGGATGATCGAAGTAAATTTGAAGGTATGGATACGCCTATTGTCCGTACTGAAAAGTATCATGTGACATTAAGTGATGAATCTTTTAATCGTTTAGCGGTTAATTTGCCAAAAAATGGAATAATAGTTTGTGGACCGATGGATGAATATAATGCTAATTTTAATGAAGCGATTGTTAAACTAGCCCAAAATATAAATTATCCGATAATTGCTGATCCACTATCTCAATTACGAAGTGGAAATCATAATAAACAATTCATCATCGACTCTTATAATGCGTTTTTAAAAAATGAACAAGTACGAAACAAATTAAAGCCGGAAGTAATTATTCGCTTCGGCTCTATGCCTGTTTCTAAGTCATTAATGTTTTATTTAAAAGAACATGCTGATGTTCCACAATATATTGTTGATGGTGGACAAGGGTGGCGTGATCCTGTAAGTACTGCTTATGAAATGATTTATTGTAACGAGCAAATCTTTTGTGAAAAATTGACGATGTTAACGGAAGATAGGTCGAAGTTGAATTCAAGTTGGATTGAGCAGTGGTTACAATTAAACAAATTAGTTAAGGATGTTATCGTTCAAATTGATGCTGATAAATTAAATGAAGGTCGCTTAATTTATCATTTGCAAAACTTAGTTCCTGAACAGTCTAGTATTATGGTCGGAAACAGTATGCCGATTCGCGATGTAGATGACTTTTTCCATAGTAATTACAAGTCTATTAAGTTATACGGTAATCGAGGCGTAAATGGGATAGATGGCTTAGTTTCTACTGCTTTGGGTATTAGTGCTGCTGTTGAAAATACGTATTTAATAGTTGGAGATTTAAGTTTTTATCATGATATGAATGGATTACTCGCAGCTAAAATGCATGATTTAAACTTAACAATTTTATTAATTAACAATAATGGTGGGGGGATTTTCTCCATGCTACAGCAGGCTAAACATCCGACCTATTTTGAGTTATTATTTGGAACACCGACAGATCTTCAATTTGAACATGCAGCCAAATTATATGGTGGGAAATATTATCGCGTAGAAACGTGGCAACAATATGTTAAGGCAATGGAAACTGTACAAAATGAACAAGGGTTGAAAATTATCGAAGTATTTACAAATCGCCATGAAAATGCTAAAATTCGTCAAAAATTGTGGGAAAATGTTTCCCGGGAAATAGAGAATCGACTTGGGGAAGTTTTAAGATGATTGAAAAAAGACTAATCGATTTAAATGGGATAAATTACAGTTATTTTGTAGCAGGAAAAGGTGAGCCTTTACTTTTGTTTCATGGCTTTACAGGGACTAAGAATACGTGGAAACCTTTTATAAACTATTGGTCGGATTATTTTAGGGTGATTGCAATTGACCTACCTGGCCATGGAGATACAGAAAGTCCTGAATCTATTAATAGATATAAAATAGAAAGTGTTGTAGAAGATATTCATACTTTTTTGGAGAAACTAAAGATTGATAAAGCCCATTTGCTAGGATATTCTATGGGTGGTCGATTTGCTTTATCCTTTGCGATTCTCCATCCTGTAAAGGTACACTCATTAATTTTAGAAAGTAGTTCACCAGGCTTAAAATCAGCTGAGGCAAGATATCAGAGGGTTGAACAAGATAATAAGTTGGCACAAATGATTGAAGATAAAGGAATCATCCATTTTGTCAATTATTGGGAGAACATCCCATTATTCCAGAGTCAAAAACGTTTATCTAAAGAGATGCAAGCGCAAATTCGAAAGGAACGGCTTAGTCAAAATCCTAAAGGGCTAGCAAATAGTTTACGAGGGATGGGAACAGGTGTTCAGCCGTCTTGGTGGAATAAGCTAGACGAATTACAATTCCCAACATATATCATTACGGGAGAATTAGACGAGAAGTTTTGTAAAATAGGACAAGAAATGATAAAAAAAATTCCAAAAGGAGAAATTTTGACAATATTTGATGCTGGTCATGCGGTTCATGTGGAAAAACGGGATAAGTTTGGTAAAATAGTATTGGACATTTTGTTAAATGAAAAAGGAGGATACATAATTAATGACTAGAGAATGGGTTCGTGAACGTGAATATACAGATATTATTTATGAAACGTATAATGGAATAGCAAAAATTACGATTAATCGTCCAGAAGTACATAATGCATTCCGTCCTGAAACTGTAAAAGAATTACTTGATGCATTTAGTTATGCCCGTGACGATCAAAAAATTGGTGTCATCATTTTAACTGGTGCTGGAACGAAAGCGTTCTGTTCCGGTGGTGACCAAAAAGTACGTGGAGACGGTGGTTACGTAGGTGACGACAATATTCCACGTTTAAATGTTTTAGACTTACAACGTTTAATTCGTATTATTCCTAAACCAGTTATTGCAATGGTAGCTGGTTATGCAATTGGTGGAGGACATGTATTGCACGTTGTATGTGACCTTACAATTGCAGCTGAAAATGCCATTTTTGGACAAACTGGTCCGAAGGTTGGTAGTTTTGATGGCGGATATGGAGCTGGTTACTTAGCGAAAATTATCGGTCATAAGAAAGCACGAGAAATTTGGTATTTATGCCGTCAATATAATGCACAAGAAGCTTTAGATATGGGACTAGTTAACAAAGTTGTTCCACTAGAACAATTAGAAGATGAAACGGTTAAATGGGCTGAAGAAATTTTAGAGAAAAGTCCAATGGCAATTCGTTTCTTAAAAGCAGCATTTAATGCAGAATCTGATGGTATGGCAGGAATTCAACAATTAGCAGGAGATGCGACATTACTATACTATACAACTCCTGAAGCACAAGAAGGTAGAGATGCGTTCAAAGAAAAACGGAAACCGGATTTCGATCAATTCCCACGATTCCCTTAATATAATTTTAGTTAAGAATATATTTAATTTGGTAAGCAGCTATAAATTAGCTGCTTATCTTTTAGGAAATTTTCTTTTCTTTATAAACTTAACGAAAGTGGAAATTGTTGTATTGTGACCCATTATTAGTAAAGGTCGCTCTTTTTTAAGAGGTGAAAAGCTATTATGTTTAGTGAACAAAAAATTCCAAACTGGTTATTTAAGCGGGCATTTTTAACACCAGATCGAAATGCGCTCATGTTTTATAATGAAAAATGGACATTCAATCAGTTAAAAGAGGAAGCTGAAAGAACGGCAAAAAAACTACATTATCGTGGGATACTAAAAGGAGATCGGGTGGCAGTTTTACTTAATAATCATGCGAAGATGGTGATTATTTTACATGCCCTTCAGTTACTTGGCTGTGAAGCGGTTCTATTAAATATTCGCTTACAAGAACAAGAACTCGCTTTTCAAATTAAAGATAGCGAAGCTCGTCATTTAATATCAGAAAATGAACTGTTAATTGAAAAAAAGGAGATTCAATTACATATTCCTAATGTAATTTTGAGCATTGAGCAACTAGAGGAAACAGCAGAGAAAGATTTTGAATACGTAACTGAATTCCACACAGACGATATTTGTACAATCATGTATACATCAGGAACAACAGGATTTCCTAAAGGGGTACTGCAAACGTATGGCAATCATTGGTCAAGTGCAATCGGTAATGTATTAAATCTTGGTTTACAAGAAAATGATGCATGGTTAACCGCTGTACCACTATTCCATATTAGTGGCTTTTCTATTTTAGTACGTAGTGTATTATACGGAATTCCTGTTGTTCTATATGATAAATTCGATGAGGCACGAATTAATGAAGATTTAATTTCAGGTAAAGCGACAATTATGTCTGTTGTTACGACAATGCTGCAAAGACTTGTAAATAATTTAGGTGATCGCTCATATCATCCTTCTTTACGTTGTTTCCTCCTTGGTGGTGGACCAGCTCCAGTATCGTTATTAGAAATATGTAAGTCAAAAGGCATTCCTGTTTTTCAATCTTACGGTATGACGGAAACCTCTTCCCAAATAGTAACATTATCTCCAGAAGATAGTTTAGAAAAAATTGGTTCCGCAGGCAAACCATTATTTTTTAGTCAAGTAAAAATCGTCACGGAGGAAGGATTAGCTGAACCTCAAGAAATTGGCGAGATTGTTGTAAAGGGACCTAATGTTACAAAGGGTTATTACAAGCGAGAAGAGGCAAATGAAAAAAGTTTCTCAAAGGACGGTTGGTTTTACACTGGAGACGTTGGGTATTTAGATGAAGAAGGATTTTTATTTGTTATAGATCGACGCTCTGATTTAATCATATCAGGTGGAGAAAATATTTATCCTGCTGAAATAGAAAATGTAATTTTATCACATCCCGGTATATTAGAAGCAGCTGTTGTCGGAATATCCGATGAAAAATGGGGACAAGTTCCTTATGCCTTTTTTGTTGAAAAAAATGGATGGCATGTGTCGGAACTGGAATTACAAAAACTATGTGAAGAACAACTAGCAAAATATAAAGTGCCGAAACGTTGGATAAAAACGTCGGAATTACCGAAGACAGCATCGAATAAAGTGATGCGAAGACGTTTAAGAGAATTAGTTGAAAAAAATGAGTGGGGAAATTAATCACCCACTCATCTATGGATTAAGTGCTCGTTTTAATGTTTCTAAGTTTTTTTCCATTAACGAAAAATAGTCTTCCTCATTTTCGATATCTGTTTTAGTTAATACTGAAAGATTATGAACTGGAAGTGTCGTTGTATCCGTTTCGCTTTGAATCACTTCAACTAATTTACTACTTACATTTTGTTCGACTAATAAATATTGAAGGTTCTTACTTTCAATTTCTTCTATAATATTCACTAACTGTTTTTGAGATGGTTCTTGTGATGTTGAAATTCCCGAAATGTTTAATTGTATTAATCCGTATCGTTCTTCCCAATAACCGTATGCAGCATGAGAAACTACAAATTCTTTTACTTTTGCTGAGTTTGCGACTGATGTAAATTGTTCATTTAAATTATCAAGTTCTTTTTCCAACTTTGAAAAATTATCTTCAAAGTACGCTTGTTGTTCAGGTAATGCTTCACTTAGTTCATCTTTTATTGCTTCAGCCATTTGCTTCGCATAAAGAGGATCGAGCCAAATATGTGGATCAACACTACCATGGTTATGTTCATGTTCATCATGGTCTTCGTGTTCTTCATGCTCATGCTCTTCATGGGTTTCTTTAGATTTGTGTATATGTACTTTTTCACCGATTGCGATTACTTTTACACCTTCGTCTTCTAAAATGGGCTTTGCATGATTCATAAAACCTTCTAAATTATGTCCTATGTAAAAGAACAAATTCCCATTTGCCATATCAATAATATCTTTTTGTGAAGGTTCATAGGAATGTTCATCAACACCAGGTGGATAAATAGATTCTACTGATACGTAGTCACCACCGATTTTTTCCGTAAAGTCTGCTAAAGGATAAACAGTTGTGTGTATAATAAGTTTACCTTCCGTATCTTTATTTGTACTTTCTGTATTACAGCCAGTCATAATAAAAATGAAACATATTAGGGCAATCATTAATTTCTTCATAAGATCCTCCAAACTGTGTAAATATTATAAATCGTATTGATTCCGATTTACCCAAAAGTATGATATAGGAAAATGAATTCCTTTGCAAGCAAAAAATGGAGCAATAACAGAATGTTTTACCGTCAACAAAAAACGGTTCAATCTGCTTTACTGCTCCATTTTAGTGTATGTATTTCTTTTAAGAAAAATTATTTTGAATGCTTTTGACTATCATTTTTAGGAGGCCATTTTTCTGGAACAGGGTCCCATCCACCTTTATGAAAAGGGTGGCATTTTAATATTCTACGGACAGTTAAATAGCCACCTTTTAATGCACCGAATCGTTGAATCGCTTCGATCCCATATTGGGAACAGGTTGGATGAAAGCGACAACTCGGTGGTTTCATAGGTGAGATAAACTTTTGATAGAAACGGATAAAATAAATAAAAATTTTTTTTAACATTTATGCTCAATCCTTTTATTTGTAACAAAATTTTAAAGAAAAGTTCAAATAGTGTTCTTTTTCTTTTCTTTGAAGCGGTATACTATATAATATAATAATATTATGAAAGAATATTTTTTTATATTACATAAAAATAACACGTTTTGCAAAAAGTAAAAAAGGATTCTATATACTAGGAGGGTTATGAAATGGATCACCAATTAAAAGCGAATATGAATTCTATTTTAGCCGATTTACAAGTTTTTTATATGAAACTTCATCATTTTCATTGGTTTGTAAAAGGTCCTCACTTTTTTACGTTACATGAAAAGTTTGAAGAACTTTATGAAGAGGTTACTGGACACAGTGATGAGATTGCTGAACGTATTTTACAAAAGGGCGAGGAACCAATTTCTACATTGAAAGAATGTTTAGAGTTAACTTCGATTCAAGAAGCATCATCAAAGGGAACTGACCGTGAGATGGTTCAAGAAGTAGTAAATGACTTAGAAACCATAAATGGAAAATTGTTAGAGGCAATTGATGTTGCAAGTGACAATGGTGATGAAGGGACAGTTGATTTATTACTAGGCATCAGTACAAGTTTTGAAAAACATCTTTGGATGTATAAAGCATTTCTTGGTTAAATGATGAAGGCTGCTTGAATTAGCAGCCATTTTTTTTATGTATTAATTTAAATATTTGTTGTCATCTGATATTGAACCGAGGTTTTGATCTTGAATGATTTTTTCTTTTAATTTAAAGGCAAGGTAACTACCAGTAATTTGGTATAGCTCATTATCATTTAACTCAGATAATACTCGTAGCATTTCTTCACGAGATAGGTCTTGCATAATGGAATATATTAATAGATCAACGTCTTCTTCATCAGCAATTAATTTATCTTTATAAAAGTTATATAGTTCATCGACAAATTTCATAGAACTCACTCCTTTTTAATGATAAGTTCAACGTAATTTAATTTATGTTTATTTACTTTTACCATTAATAAAGGAAAAAGTCTAGGCGAATGATACCATATTTTAAAAATGAAAGGGGCTGTCCAAAAAGTCAATTTTTAGACATTATTGATGGAATTATTCGGTACTTTGGCGGACGCTTTCCGCGGGCACGGCCTCAGCCTCCTCAACGCACAAGCGCGTTTGCGGGGTCTTCGGCTCGTGCTGTTCCCGCTGGAGTCGCCGCCAATTTCCTCATCAAAGATCTGTATTTTCTACTTTTCGGACAGCCCCTCTAAATGGTCTTTATTTAACTTTTTTGATCCAATTAAATTTGTCTTCAATTTTACCGTATTGGATTCCAGTGATTGTATCATAAAGCTTTTTCGCAAATTCTCCAGTTTCATTATTATTAATAGTAATTACTTTATCTTCCCATCTTAATTCACCAACTGGAGAAATAACTGCTGCTGTACCTGTACCAAATACTTCTTCTAATTCGCCTTTTTTATGTGCTTCAAACACATCCTCAATGGAAATGCGTTCTTCATGGAAAGGAATTCCCCAAACTTTAACAAGTTCTATAACGGAATCACGTGTAACACCAGGTAAAATACTACCGTTTAATTTTGGAGTGTAGATTTCCCCATTAATTTTGAAGAAAATATTCATAGAACCGACTTCTTCAACATATTTATTTTCTTTACCATCAAGCCATAGTACTTGTTCATAGCCTTTTTTCTGAGCATGTTCTTGAGCAAGGAGACTTGCTGCATAGTTACCTGGAGTTTTAACGTGTCCAACGCCACCTTTAACTGCACGAACGAATTCATCTTCAACATAAATTTTTACAGGATTAAGTTGGCCATCGGAGTAGTATGCTCCAACTGGAGAAAGAATGATTAAAAATTTATAATGATAAGAAGGTCTAACACCTAAGTATGGTTCAACGGAAATTACAAATGGTCTGATATAAAGGGAAGTTCCTTCTTTTTCAGGGACCCAGTCACATTCTAATTCAATTAATTGTGTTAGTGCATCAAGAGCTAATTTTTCATCAATTTTGGGGATACATAGTCGTTCATTCGATGTGTTTAAACGTGCAATATGTTTTTCAGGACGGAAAATGACAGTACTACCATCAACTTGTTTATAAGCTTTTAAACCTTCAAAAACAGCCTGACCATAGTGAAGTACATAAGAAGCAGGTGAAAGGGATAATGGACCGTAGGGTTTAATTTTTGGATCATGCCATCCACCTTCTTCGATGTCATAATCCATTTCGAACATATAGTCTGTAAATACTTTACCGAATTGTAGAGAATTTGGATCAGGTTTTACTTTTAGATTGTCAGCTTTTACAAATTCAACTTGAGAAACTTTAGTCATTCTAATACTTCCTTCCATAATTGTAATTATCAGATTTTTATACAATACTAAAAACTTAATAAATGTTTAAAGAGAATTATAATCCTGAAAAAATTATTAGTCAATATATTTTAAAAATTTTTATTGGTTTTATACTATAAAGAGTTAAAATGTTTGGAAAGCAGAATTCAATATTTCATACCGAGTTGTACTTTGATTTCTTTAAAAAAGAATTTCTTTTTCAAGGAATAGTATTATCCTAAAAACAAATGAGAAAATATTATATTAATATTGTATTATTCAAATTCGTAAACATTAAAACGGAATTTTCTACAAGTGATTGATGCTATAATTAAAATAAAAAGGTTCATGAGGTTGAAAAAATGTATGAATTTTATGATAAAAACGGCAATATGGTGAAATTTACATATGAAAATGAAATGTGGAATGACAAAATAAAACATGTTCTAGTTATTACAAAGTATAAAAATTCATGGCTTTTTACTAAACATAAAAAAAGAGGACTTGAGTTTCCTGGAGGAAAAGTGGAAGCGGATGAAACGTTAGAAGAAGCAGCAATGCGGGAAGTTTACGAAGAAACAGGAGGATTTGTAAAAAAGTTATACCCAATCGGTCAATACGAAGTGAGTGGGAAAGATGAGGATTTTTATAAAAAGGTATACTTTGCTGAAATTGAAAAGATAAAGAAAAAAGGTACTTATTTAGAAACGGGAGGTCCGGTTTTAATAGACATTGAAAAAACGACAAATTTTTCTGGAAAAGAATTTAGTTTTATAATGCAAGATCAAGTTGTCCCTTTATGTATCCAACGTATTCGGGAAAAGTTTTTATCTAAATAATTTTAAAAACGCCTAGGGATGAACTAGGCGATTTTTAAAAGTGTTAACGGTTTTTAATTAAAGCATTTTCGATTACTTCAACAATTTTGTACATAATTGTTGCGAAAATCACGATAATTAATAACGATTGCATTACGAGAGTGAAGTTAAATACTTGGAATCCATATATAATTAAATAACCTAATCCTTGTTTCGATACTAAAAACTCTCCGACAACTACTCCTACCCAACTTAAGCCAACATTTACTTTTAATGTAGAAATTATGGCGGGAAAGGATGACGGTAATATTGCTTCCTTAAAGCATTGCCATCTTGTGGCACCAAAAGATTGTAATACTTTAATATAGTTTGGATCCGTTTCCCGAAAAGAAGTGTAAACGACGATTGTCGTAATAATGACTGAAATAATCGCTCCCATAGCAACAATGGAAGTCATTGTTGGTCCTAAGGCAACAATCAAAATAGGTCCGAGAGCAACTTTTGGCATCGCGTTTAACACGACTAAATATGGATCTAATACTTTTGATAAAAATGGTGACCACCAAAGAATAGCTGCTAAAATTGTACCGGCAACTGTACCAATAATAAACCCGAGAATTGTTTCAAATAATGTAATCGAAATATGCGAAAAGATTGTACCAGCTATAATATTTTCAACGAGCAAATTCCACACTTTGGACGGGGAGCTAAAAACTAATGGATCAACCCATTTTAAATTGCTTGCAATTTCCCATAATGCAAAAAACGCGATAAAGATTAGAAGTTGGAAAAATACTACGAAACGTCGTTCACGAATAAGTTTTTGCTTATACTCATTATGCATAGATTCAATATTTATTTTACTTTTCAAGTTTTTCCAACTCCTTCCAAACTTCTTGAAAAATTTCATTGTATAGTGGATGGTTTCTTGCTTCAAAGGGGGTAATTTTAGCTAATTCATCAGGTATTTCAAAAACTTTATGGACCGTACCAGGTCTATTCGTAAATAAGTAAATCCGATTGCTCATAGCGATGGCTTCACCAATGTCATGGGTTACGAGGATAGCGGTTTTTTCAAATTGCTTTAACGTTTCAAATACGAGGTCTTCTAATTTTAATTTTGTTTGAAAGTCAAGGGCTGAAAAGGGTTCGTCTAGGAGTAAAAGCTTTGGATTTGTTGCTAAAGTTCTTACAAGGGAGACACGCTGACGCATGCCGCCTGAAAGTTGAGTAGGATATTGATTTTTCACATGGCTAAGACCCATTTCATTTAATAAAGCTAGCGTTTTTTGTTTTGTTTTTTCATTTAATTGATTTGTCAGTTTTAAACCGAGAAAAATATTTTCTTGAATCGTTTTCCATGGAAACAAATAATCTTGTTGCAACATATAACCTGTATTTTTATTTGTTCCAACAATTGTTTCTCGGTCGAGAATGACTTTGCCGATAGTTGGTTGAATTAAACCGGCTACAATCGAAAGGATTGTCGTTTTTCCACATCCACTAGGACCAAGAATCGATATAAATTCTCCTTCTTCAATGGAAAGATTGACGTCTTTAATAGCTAAAGTGCGGTCCTTTTTTGAGAAATAAATATGACTGACATCTTGAATTTGTAAGAAGCTCATAACCAGCCTCCTTTCGCTGACTACTGACGAAAAATTTTCTTGTACAATTACTTCAATACTTTTTCGGCAAACTCTGTATTGACGTATGTTTCATAATCAATTCTTTCTGGTAGTTCACCTGCTTCTTCCATAATATCTTGTAAATTGTTCCATTCTTCCTCATCTAAAATTGGATCCTCTGCGAAAGATTTTTGAGCTTTATAACGCTCTACTGATGAAGTAATAATTTCTAAATCAGTATCTTCGAAGAAAGGTGCAATTGTTTCAGCAACTTCTTCTGAAGGTGTGTCATATACCCATTGTTGTGCTTTATATAATGCGTTCACAAACTTTTCAATAATTTCTTCGTTTTCATTAATATAACTTTCTTTTGCCATGAAAGTTGTATATGGGATGTGTCCGCTTTCCTCACCAAAGGATGCAACAATATAGCCTTTTCCTTCTTGTTCAAAGATACTTGCTGTTGGTTCGAATAATTGAACGAATTCGCCTGTCCCTGAGGAAAAAGATGGAGCGATATTTGCAAAATCAACATTTTGAATTAGCTCTAAATCTTCATGAGGGTCGATTCCGTGTTTCTTTAACACATATTCGCTAACCATTTGTGGCATACCACCTTTACGCTGACCGAGGAAAGTTGAACCTTCGAGCATATCCCAAGTAAAGTTTTCAATTGGTTCTCTCGATACAAGGAAAGTACCATCTGTTTGAGTTAATTGAGCAAAGTTAATAATTGGATCATCTGTCCCTTGTGCATTAACATAAATACTAGTTTCAGAACCAACTAAGGCAATATCTGCGCCATCGGAAATTAGTGTCGTCATTGTTTTATCTCCACCTGGAACGGTTGTTAAATTGATTTTTAAACCTTCTTCTTCAAAAAATCCTTTTTCAATAGCTACATATATTGGTGTATAAAAGATGGAATGGGTTACTTCAGCAATTCTTACCTTTTGTAAACCGTCTAGTTGAGCAGTACATGCGGTAAAAATTAGCGTAAAAATCACCATTGTAAAAAGAGCTTTCAACAATTTTAAACCTTTCATTAAATGTTCCCCCCCATTATTCATAAATGCACTTTCCGATACGTTATCGTATGTTTGAATAAAAAAATGTGTGTATGCCTAGATAAAAAATACGTGGTTATATACTTGTCATAAAATGAAATTGTTTGTAAATTAGAAATTTTGGTATACTTTTAGTAAGGAGGGATGGATGATGGCGATGTCTATCCAAATCGAATCGTTTATTAATACGTACGGTAAAGAAAAAAGAATTGAGGAAAATAACTTTGAACTTATTTTAGATGGATATCATTTATATCCAATGGATGTGCCGATTTATGTGAAAAGAAGGGAATCGGATACACCAGTCGGAGAAGGTATCATAAAAAGTCTTTTATTGTCAGAGGGAAAAACTAAAATAGTTTATACACTAACAGCGTTAAAAAGTATTAATTAAATTTTAATAGAGTTGTTACAAATGGGCCAATTCTCTCGGTCCGTTTTTGTTTTAGGTTGCTTTTAAACGGTATTATTCTCTTCAATTGTTAAAGAGTATTTCGAACTTTACTTTATTCTAAAAACCTATTAATATAATTTTAAGATTTATTTAATAATTACCAAAAATAAGATTAAATTTAACTGATTAAATGTTGCGGTAAAATGATATCTGGATATAATAGGTTATATAGTTTTTTGATTTTTTGTAATAACACTCTAGTGTGAATTAACAAAAAACTCTTGCTATTGTAATGAATTTGTAATAATATTAAATTCAAATATATTTAGAAAGTTATAATTTAGGAATTTTACACCAAGCAGGGAGGGCAGATTTTTGGCTAATCAACCACTATTACAAATAAAAAATCTGACAACATCATTTCGTATTCAAGATGAATACTATCCTGCGGTTGACAATGTTTCATTAAATGTAAATGAAAACGAAGTGTTAGCTATTGTAGGGGAATCCGGATGTGGAAAAAGTGCGCTAGCATTATCAATAATGAGATTACATAATGAATTGAATACAAAATTAGAAGGAGAAGTAAATTTTAAAGGACAAAATTTACTATCTCTGTCAACTGCAGAAATGAATAAATATCGAGGCAAGGAAATGGGAATGATTTTCCAAGATCCATTAACTGCCTTAAATCCGTTAATGAGAATTGGTCAGCAAATTGAAGAAGCAATGAGAAATCATCTCGATTTATCAGATGCTGAAATGAAAGCAAGAAGTTTGGAATTACTAAAAAAAGTAGGGATTCCAAATCCTGAAAGAACATATATGCAATTTCCCCATGAACTTTCAGGTGGTATGAGACAAAGGGTAGTGATTGCAATCGCAATTTCCTGCGAACCTAAATTTCTTATTGCTGACGAACCAACTACAGCATTGGATGTGACAATACAAGCCCAAATTTTAGATTTAATGCTTGAATTACAAGAACAAATGAAAACAGGAATTATTCTTATTACCCACGATTTAGGTGTAGTTGCAGAAATGGCAGACCGAGTTGCTGTTATGTATGCCGGTCAAATTGTTGAAATTGCAGATGTCTATACACTATTTAGAAATCCCTTACATCCGTATACGAGGTCACTATTTAATTCAATTCCTTCAGCAGCAGAAGGTTCAGACCGTTTACATGTGATTCAAGGGATTGTACCGTCTCTAAAAAATCTTCCTAGAACAGGATGTCGTTTTTCTAATCGAATACCTTGGATTAAAGAGTCTGCCCATGAAAGCAACCCAACATTACATGAAGTAGAGAAAGATCATTGGGTACGCTGCACATGTTATCAAGATTTCCATTTTCCTGGTGATGCGGAGGCAGAGAAAATATGACATTACTTAAAATAGAAAATTTAAAAGTTTACTATCCTGTTCGAGGCGGATTTTTTAGAAGAGTAATAGATCATGTGAAAGCGGTTGACGATATTTCCTTTGAACTACAACCTGGAGAAACTTATGGTTTAGTAGGAGAATCAGGTTGCGGGAAAACAACAACGGGCCGGACAATAATTGGTTTAAATCGTCCAACTGCAGGGAAAATTACCTTTAATGATGTTGAACTTACGAAGATTACGAGAAGAGATTTTTATAAATATAGAAAAGATATCCAAATGATTTTCCAAGATCCATATTCTTCATTGAATCCTAGAAAAAGAGTAATAGATATTATCGCAGAACCGATTCGAAATTTTGAAAGATTATCACCGAAAGAAGAAAGAATGAAGATAATGGAAGTGTTGGAAAAGGTAGGACTAAGTCCTGAATCTATTTATAAGTATCCACACGAATTTTCCGGTGGTCAAAGACAAAGAATCGGTATTGCACGAGCACTTACATTAAATCCAAAATTAATTATTGCTGATGAACCTGTATCAGCATTAGATGTTTCTGTTCAAGCTCAAGTATTAAACTTTATGAAAGACATTCAAAAGGAATTTAACTTAACGTATCTATTCATCAGTCACGATTTAGGAATTATTCGACATATGTGTGACCGTATTGGTATTATGTATCGCGGTCGTTTAGTTGAAGAGGGGACTAAGGAAGAAATCTTTGAAAATCCTCAGCATATATATACGAAACGATTATTATCTTCTATACCTCAAATGAACCCTGAGGAAAGATTGAAACATATGGCATTTCGTAAAGAAGTTAACCAAGAGTTTAAAAATAATTATGATAAGTATTTTGATGCTGAAGGAAAAATATTTGATTTAAAACCAATTAGTGAAACACATTCAGTGGCATTACCGTAGAGAGGAGCGTAAAAATGTTTAAGTTTATACTCAGAAGATCACTAATCGCTATCCCTCAGCTCTTCTTATTAAGTATATTAATCTTTTTACTAGCTCAAGCGATGCCTGGTGACGCTCTGTCAGGGCGGTTTATTAACAATCCAAACTTAGATCCAGCATATCAATCTGAATTAAGAGACAAATTAGGACTAAATGATCCTTTGCCACAACAATACGCTCGCTGGATTGGTAACTTAGTCCAAGGCGAATTAGGTATGTCTTATGTACATAACGTCAAAGTTGAAACGATGTTAGAAAGTCGAATTGCTAATACTTTCTGGCTTGGCTTAGCGACTTTAATATTGACATATCTAATTGCTATACCGCTTGGAGTTATTGCGGGTAGGTGGCCTGATACCTATACTGATAAGTTTATAGTTACTTATAGCTATGTCAGTTTCTCGATACCGATTTTCGTATTTGCGTTAATTATGTTGTATATTTTTGGATTTACTTTAGGTTGGTTCCCAACCGGTGGAAGTGTAGATGTACGAGTAGAACCTGGTTCTTGGGATTGGTACTTATCGAAATTACACCATCTATTATTACCAGCATTATCGTCAGCACTACTGGCAACAACATCAACAATCCAATACTTACGGAATGAGATTATTGATACAAAATTAAAGGATTTTGTAAAAACAGCAAGAGCTAAAGGTACACCGGAACGTAAGGTTTATTCACGACATATTTTCCGAAATTCATTGTTACCGGTGGCAGCCTTCTTAGGATATGACATCGTATTTATTTTAGGTGGTTCAATTTTTATTGAACAAATCTTTAGTTACCCTGGATTAGGCCAATTGTTTGTCGATTCAATTACACAAAGAGACTTTGCGGTCGTCAACGTACTGGTTATGTTATACGGATTTTTATCCATTTTAGGTACATTACTATCCGATATTATTTTAAGTATCGTTGATCCGCGAATCCGAATTGATTAAAAGCCTAATAAGGGGGGGAAGAAAATGGCTACGCCAGCAGTAAACAACAATAATACTGAAATAGAAAAAGTAAAATCACCATCGGGTTTTAAAATCATCGTTCGAGAATTTATAAAAGATAAAGTGGCCTTAATCTCACTGATTTTATTTTTAGGTATCGTTTTATACGTATATATATATTCAATGGGATTAGACACAAAAGAGGTAACTAGAGTAGATATATTTAATCAATTTCAAGAACCTGGCCCTGTCCATTGGTTAGGTACCGATTACGGCGGACGTGATGTCTACAACCAATTAATTTTAGGTGCTAGGAACTCATTGACAATTGGTATTGCAATTACATTAATTACTTCAATTATAGGGATAGCTTTAGGGCTATTAGCAGGGTATTACGGTGGCTGGGTTGACAACGTCGTCATGAGAACCGTTGACTTCGTACTCGTTCTACCAGCACTTATGATTATTATCGTATATGTATCCATTGTACCTGAATTTGATGTTAGGAAATTTATATTCATAATGAGCCTTTTCTATTGGACCTCGAAATGTCGACTTATCCGATCAAAGGCTTTAGCTGAAAGGGAACATGAATATGTAGCGGCATCCAAAACACTAGGGACGCCGGATTGGAAAATTATGCTATTTCAAGTACTACCAAACTTAAGTTCTATCATTATTGTAAATATGACACTAAACTTAGCAGGAAATATTGGAATAGAAACTAGTTTAACTTATTTAGGTTTCGGGCTTCCGGAAAGTGTGCCAAGTTTAGGTACGTTAATCTCTTATTCAAGAAACCCGGAAGTTATGGAAAATAAACCTTGGGTTTGGTTACCTGCAGCAATACTAATTTTAGTATTGATGCTGTGTATAAATTTCATCGGTAATGCATTGAAACGTGCTGCCGATGCAAGACAAAGATTAGGTTAAAGGGGGAATTGCTGTTATGGCGAAAAGAGGAAAATTTAAGTTTCTAAGTATTTTCCTTGCGTTGATCCTCATCCTTTCCGCATGTTCAAGCGGTTCTGGAGGCTCATCCAGTAGCGGTGATAGCGGATCAAAAGGCGGAGGAGACGAAGCAAAACAGGAAGAAAAAGTGGATGAATCTCTATTTCCAAAAACAGTCGTTAACGACAATGAGGAAATTGAAGGAGGTTCTATCAACGTAGCTCTAGTATCGAATACACCTTTCGAAGGAACGCTAGACTGGCAGTTTTATGAAGGTGCACCAGATCGTGAGGTTTTAGACTGGTTTTCTGAGCCAATTTTTGGTTATGATGAAAACTATCAAATCACAAATGATGTAGAATCAGCGGCGAAGTTTGAACTTTCAGAAGATCATAAAACAATAACGATCACAATTGAAGATGGAGTATATTGGCACAATGGTGAACCATTAGAAGCTGAAGACTATGCATACTCCTACTATATTATAGGACACCCGGATTACCAAGGTGTTCGTTATGGGGATACTTTAATTTCTGATATCGTAGGTATGGAAGAATATCATGCTGGTAAAACAGATGAAATTTCAGGTATCGAAGTTGTTGACGAAAAAACAGTAAAGATTACATGGAAAGAAGCAAATCCATCTATTCTTTCTGGTATTTGGGCATATGCAGCTCCAAAAGATCATTACGGTGATGTTCCAATAGGTGAATTAATTAATTCAGAAAAAATTCGTACTGATGTTGTTGGTTTTGGTCCATTTAAGGTGAAAAACATCGTACCTGGTGAATCTGTAGAGTATGAGGCTTTTGAAGATTACTATGGTGGAAAGCCAAAACTTGATTCTGTTGTATTAAAAGTTGTTTCTCCACAAACAATTAAGAAAGAATTAAAAAGTGGAAATATCGATATTGCAACTTTCCCAAGTGATCAGTATGAAACTGATTATGAACCATCAAACTTCCAGTTATTAGGACGAGTTGAGAATGCTTATACGTATATTGCGTTTAAATTAGGTCGTTGGGATGAAGAAAAAGGCGAAGCTGTTCAGGATCGAGATACTCCACTACAAGACGTAGAATTACGTAAAGCAATGGCCTATGCAATTGATAATGATGCAATTGCGAAAAACTTCTACAATGGTTTACGTTCAAATGCAAGTACTTTAATGATTCCATTCTTTGAAGATTTTCATAATCCTGACATTGAAGGATACTATTATGATCCAGAAAAGGCAAAAGAAATTTTAGATAATGCTGGATATAAAGATGTCGATGGTGATGGGTATCGTGAGGATAAAGATGGAAATAAAATGGTATTTAATTTTGCTTCCATGGATAGTGGTGAAACATCCGAACCTGTCGCCCAAGCTTATATCCAATGGTGGGATGATATAGGTATTAAAGTTCAATTATTAGAAGGTCGTCTACATGAATTTAACTCCTTCTATGATCGTATAGAACAAGATGATCCTGCTATTGATATTTATCAAGCGGCTTGGACAACCGGTACAGACCCAGATCCATATGGCTTATATTCAAAATATGCGAAGTTCAATTACCCTCGTTATGTAAATGAGGAAAATGAACAACTATTAGCTGACGGTCATTCTGAGGACGCATTTGATTTCGAGTATCGTAAAGAAGTATATGACAAATGGCAACAACATATGGTTGATAACGTACCTATCATTCCAACTTTATACCGTATAGAGCTATTTGCAGTTAATAATCGAGTGAAAGATTATACGTTAGAAGTGGGAACAGATTGGGGATATGAAGATATTGCCGTTACTTCTGAACAACCAGAAAAATAAATCATGAAAAAGCAGTGATTTTTTGAAATCACTGCTTTTTTCCATGTGTACGGACAGGATTTTCCAAGCACACACGATATTGATCCTGTCCAGGACCGTTAATTTGTTCTTGGCTATGGGGACGTCGGTGAAATTTGGTATATCACAAGAGCAAGATCATTTGTTAGTGATGCGAAAATCATTGCTAGTAAACCGCATTCATCTGGAAAGTCTAGTTTTGAGGATCATTGATAGGTTACGTTGTTAGAAGCGCATCCAATGGCACGGCCCCAGCAAACGCTCTTGTGCGCTTGCTGGGGCCGTGGCTTGTGTGCCTGATGCTTATGCTTTCGGCACAAAGTTTTTGTTGTTTCCACTGGAGTCGCCGCCAACGCTCCTTTCAAAAAATCCACTTTTTATGTCTTATTAGACACCCTTATAATCTATATAATTGGCCCGCCTAATTTTTCAATTTCTAAATTATCACTAGAAAATTTCTTAAAGTTTTCTTTAAATTGATTCGCTAGTTCTTTTGCTTTTTCAAAATAAGCATTTTCATCGGACCAAGTTTTATTTGGTAAAAGGACTTCTGAAGGTACGCCAGGCACTTCCACTGGAATCTGTAAACCAAATATTGAATCTTTTACAGTTTCAACATTATTTAATTTACCTTCAATTGCGGCGCGAACCATTGCTCTTGTATATTTTAAATTCATACGGCTTCCTGTACCGTATTCACCGCCAGTCCAGCCTGTATTTACTAAAAAGACTTGTACATTGTGCTGGTCAATTTTTTCACCTAACATTTCAGCGTAGCGGTTAGCTGGTAATGGTAAGAATGGCGCTCCGTAACAAGTTGAAAATGTTGCTTCTGGACTTGTAACACCGCGTTCGGTACCAGCTAATTTACTTGTATATCCACTTAAGAAATGATACATTGCTTGCTCTTTCGTTAATTTTGAAATTGGTGGTAATACCCCAAATGCATCGGCTGTTAAAAAGATAATGGTTTTTGGGTGACCAGCTTTGCTTGGTGTGATAATATTTTTAATGGCATGTAATGGATATGCCGCTCTTGTATTTTCTGTTAAACTTCCATCATCAAAGTCAGCTTTTCTGTTTTGATCAACGACTACATTTTCTAGGACTGATCCAAACTGAATAGCGTTATAGATTTGCGGTTCTTTTTCTTCAGAAAGATTGATACACTTTGCATAGCAACCGCCTTCAATATTAAATACGCCATCAAGGGACCAACCATGTTCATCATCACCAATTAATTTGCGATCATCATCAGTTGATAAGGTTGTTTTTCCTGTACCAGAGAGTCCGAAAAAGAGTGCCACATCTCCATCTTTGCCAACATTTGCAGAGCAATGCATAGATAGAATGTTCTGTTCAGGAAGTAGGTAGTTCATAACTGTAAAAATAGATTTTTTCATTTCACCAGCGTATTCAGTACCGCCAATTAATACAACTTTATGTTCAAATGAAACGATAATGAATGTTTCAGAACGAGTACCGTCAACTAATGGATCTGCTTTGAAGTTTGGTGCGAAAACAACTGAAAATTGTGCATCATGATTTTGTAATTCTTCTGCAGTGGGTCTAATAAACAACTGATGTGCAAATAAGTTGTGCCAAGCATATTCTGTTACTACTTGAATAGGAAGGCGATAATTTTCATCTGCACCTGCAAAGCCTTTAAAAACAAAAATTTCATCTTTTACTTTTAAGTAATCTAAAACTTTTGCATACAAACGAGTAAATTTTTCTTCCGAAATTGGTTGATTCACACTCCCCCAATCAATCTTGTCGCGCACAGAGTTTTCTTCTACAATGTATTTGTCTTTCGGTGAACGACCGGTAAATTTCCCGGTTTTAACACTTACAGCACCAGAGTTTGTAAGTACCCCTTCATTTCTACTAATCACCTTTTCAACCAATTTTGGAACGGATAATTGTGTAACAACATTTGTGCCACTAAGTAATCCTTCTAAACTTTTCACATTGTAAATTGTATTCATTTTAAAAAAACCTTCCCCTTTATGATTTCTATTTACCTTTGCATAAATAGTATAACATATTTATTTTATTAGTCTATACTAATAATCGAAAAAGTTGAAGGAATTTAAAATGTAATAAATTTTTGTTATTATGATTAGCATATTGAAAAACAAAAAATTATTACCCGTTTTAAGGGAAAAGCATTGACACATAGTGCTATTTTAATGTAGAATTTATTTTTGAATGGATACTCTTATCCAGAGTTGGTGGAGGGACAGGCCCGAAGAAGCCCAGCAACCTGCATTTTTGCAAGGTGCTAACCGATGCAAGGGATACCTTGATCGATAAGAGTGAAAGGACGCGATATTACCTTTCCTCTAATGGGGAAAGGTTTTATTTTTTTATATTCCTTTTATTACGTATTCTTTTTTTATCATAATTTGTAATTGAATAAATTAATTCGTGAATTGAAAAATGCTTAATAAATAAGAAATGTGAAAATTAATATATCCTATTACTTTAACAATACGAATTAGAAATTCGATTCGATTCATAATAACTATGAAGTATAAGGTACAAATTAATTGTTTAGCTCTAACGGGAATTTTTCGATATGCCGATTTCATTAAGGGGGATAAAGATGGCTAATAGACGATTATTTACTTCTGAATCTGTAACAGAAGGACATCCAGATAAAATTTGTGACCAAATTTCCGATGCGATTTTAGATGAAATTTTAAGTAAGGATCCAAATGCGCGAGTTGCAGCGGAAACTTCAGTAACGACTGGTTTAGTACTAGTTGCTGGAGAAATTACGACAACTTCTTATGTTGATATTCCGAAAGTTGTTCGTGATACTATTCGTGAAATAGGTTATACCCGTGCGAAATTTGGATTTGATGCAGATACATGTGGTGTTTTAACTTCGATTGATGAACAGTCGCCAGATATTGCAATGGGGGTAGATGAAGCCCTTGAATCTCGTGAAGGAACAATGACTGATGAAGAAATTGAAGCGATTGGTGCTGGTGATCAAGGTTTAATGTTTGGTTTTGCATGTAATGAAACAGAAGAGTTAATGCCATTACCAATCTCATTAGCTCATAAATTGTCCCGACGTTTATCCGCAGTAAGAAAAGATGGTGTTTTAGCATACTTACGTCCAGACGGAAAAACCCAAGTAACTGTGGAATATGATGAGAACGGAAAGCCGGTAAGAATTGATACAATCGTTCTTTCGACTCAACATGATCCAGAAGTAACTTTAGAACAAATCCAAAAAGATATGAAAGAACATGTGATTCATCCGGTTGTACCAAGAGACTTAATTGATGATCAAACGAAATATTTCATTAACCCAACTGGTCGCTTCGTAATTGGTGGTCCACAAGGAGATGCGGGCTTAACAGGACGGAAAATTATCGTAGACACGTACGGTGGCTATGCTCGTCACGGAGGGGGAGCTTTTTCAGGAAAAGATCCAACAAAAGTTGACCGCTCTGCCGCTTATGCAGCACGCTATGTAGCGAAAAATATTGTCGCAGCAGGTTTAGCAGAAAAATGTGAAGTACAATTTGCTTATGCGATTGGTGTTGCTCAACCTGTATCAATTGCAATTGATACATTTGGAACAGGAAAAGTTAGTGAGGATGTATTAGTAAAGCTTGTACGTAAACATTTTGATTTACGTCCAGCTGGCATTATTAAAATGCTAGATTTACGTCGTCCTATTTATAAACAAACAGCAGCTTACGGACATTTTGGACGTACAGATTTAAATCTTCCATGGGAACAAACAAATAAAGCGGAAATTTTAAGAAAAGAAGCGCAAGTTGATTAAAAAATAAATAAACTTTTTTTATAAATAAAAAGGTCCACCTTCACAAACATGATTTAGTTATATGGAAACATTCTAAATCGTATCGTTTGTATGAGGCGGACCTTTTTTCAGTTATAATTTTTATTCATGTAAAATTCTCCGATAAATTTCCGGCGTTCGTACAATATCAGCTAATGTAAATTTATCTAACACTTGTAAATACGCCTTTAAAGCTTCGTTAAATATATGGGTTAATCCGCAATAGTTGGTCAGTACGCATGGATCAGGATGATTCGGATCCATACAATCAACTAAATAAAATCCATCTTCTGTTTGACGAACTAATTCTCCAATATTTATTTCATTCGGTTGCTTTGCTAATTTAAAGCCTCCATTTCTTCCCCGAATCGTTTCGATATAACCTAGTTTACCAAGATTATGGATTACTTTCATTAAATGATTTCTTGAAATCTTGTAAGCATCAGCAATCTCTTGAATATTACATAATCGATTTTGATTCATTGCGGCAAGATATATTAATGTACGTAACGAGTAATCTGTATATAAAGTCAGTCGCATGAACATCACCAATTCTTAATTTCGTTTCTTTTATTATAACATAATTAAAATCTATTAATATTTTTACTAAAATTGTGAACGTTTTTTTAAACATGTATTTAGAATATTGCTTTTTGAATACGCTTTCGATACAGTTAAGATGTATTTAAAATATATGTTTAAAAGGAGAGGACGAAATGTTATCAGAGAAAACAATTGAGATTGTGAAATCAACGGCACCTGTTGTAAAGGAGTATGGTACTAAAATAACGAAGGTCTTCTACAAAAAAATGTTGGGGGAAAATCCTGAACTATTGAACTATTTTAACCATGTAAACCAAAAAGTCGGTTCTCAACCAACGGCTTTAGCAAATTCGATTATTGCTGCTGCAGAAAATATCGATAATCTTGAAGCGATTATTGGTCCTGTAAAAACGATAGCGCATAAACACAGAGCATTAAGTATACGTCCAGAACATTATCCAATTGTTGGCGAAAACTTGTTATATGCGATAAAAGAAGTTTTAGGCGATGCTGCAACTGATGAAATCTTAAAAGCATGGGAAGAAGCTTATGGAGAAATTGCTAACGTATTTATCCAAATAGAAGCGAAAATGTATGAAGAAGCTGCGCTTAAACGAGGTGGTTGGGCAGACTTCAAACCATTTACAGTTGTGAAAAAAGTAAAAGAAAGCGATGAAATCACATCCTTCTACTTAAAAGCACTTGACGGTACACCTGTTCCAGAATTCCAACCAGGACAATACATAACAGTAAAAGTTGTAATCCCAGGTGAAAAATTCGTTCATAACCGTCATTACAGCTTATCTCAAGCACCAGGTAAAGAGTACTTCCGTATTTCTGTAAAACGTGAAGCAGACCGAGAGCCAATCGGTAAAGTATCTAATTACCTACATGATCAAGTAAATGAAGGAGATTTATTAGACGTAAGTGCACCAGCTGGAGAATTCATTCTTAATACTGCTGAAGAAGAACCGGTAACATTTATCGCGGGTGGTGTCGGCATTACTCCTTTATATAGCATGTTTGAAACATTAGTAGATAACGGAAGCAAACGTGACGTAACATTTATTCAAGCAGCAAGAAATGAAAAAGTTCGCGCATTTGCTGATGATTTGAAAGAATTAGTAGCGAAAGCGGAAAATGCAAAACTTTACACAGTTTTAGATGAAAAAGTAAATGAAGATACTGAGGTTGATCTTTTAGGTCATATTAATAGAGAGTTTTTAGAAAAAGTAGTGAAAAAAGATAGTGTGGTTTACTTATGTGGTCCACAAGCATTCATGAAAGCAATGGTAGACAATCTAACAGCGATTGGCGTTGCTGAAGAAAAAATTCGCTATGAATTATTCGGTCCACAATTACAAGGTTTAAATTAATTTTTTACCTTAATAACACTATTTTCATAGTAGATATATAGATTTTAGTTTAAAT
>NZ_JAACYS010000035.1 GCF_009996845.1 Pallidibacillus pasinlerensis
TTTATATAAAAAGTGCGATGATGGAAAGAAAGAATTTGCGATTTATTCTCCTGAAGAAGATAAAGTTTACATCGAAAATGGCAATGAGTTTATCGGTTTGAGAACAAAGTATGTTGAAAAAGAACAATTCCAACAATCCACAACTCATCCTCTGAATATTAACAATCAAGCCTCTAAATTATCATCAGTTCCTAATGAACTAGACCCTTTGAGAAAGGCTAAAGGAAATTCTCAGTCTATTTCTCCACACTCGTTAGATAACTTGAAACTTCAAGATAATTCTTCCGATAAACAAAAGGAAATTATCAATCTTTTACAAGATGATTTAAAAGATGCGAAGAAGGTTTGGGCCATTTTGAAAAACGGGGAAGAAATTCAAATGAATAATTTTATATTTGAAGAAGCGGACATATTATATTTAGGAAGCAAAAGAAAAAATGTAGAGTTAGCGAATATCCAAACTATTAAATATAGTGGTAAAATATATTTAGATTGATTGTACAGAAGTCTCCGGAATCCCCGGAGGCTTTTATTTTTTAAAAATGTATTTTCATTTAATAAAAGATAGTTTATAGATAGGAAGAAATATGACTATAATGATGTAAATGTATACAGAGTTGTCAATCGAAATAGAGGAGGCAGCACGACATGACAAAAATAAGAATTGATGTAATGGGTCTTGGTGTAATCGGGAGAAGGCACGTAACAAGTATTGCAAAAGGTTTAATACAAGGTGCTGAACATACAGCGGTCTTAGATCGAACGACAAGAAAAGAACAGTGGGTGAAAGAAAATCTAGGAGATCATGTAAAGTTATTTACAGATTTAGAAGAATTTTTATCATTTAAACTAATAGATGCTGTCATTATTGCGACACCCCATCCTTATCATACCGAGCCGACGATTAAAGCGTTTAAAGAAGGACTACATGTATTACTCGAAAAGCCTGCAGGTGTTTATACAAAGGAAGTGCCCTTGATGAATGAGTTTGCTCATAAATCAGGAAAGGTGTTTGGGATGATTTTTAATCAACGGTTGAATCCATTATTTATTAAGCTTAAGGATATTGTTTCTTCTGGTAAACTTGGAGAAATACGACTGAATAATTAGAATTAGGTATTTTCAAGAGGGACAGTTCGTAATGCTTATTGTGCATATGAATGTTCCTATTTTTGTTTTTTTAAATGATAATAGTTTCTTTCTTTCGAGATATCTATAGCATTTCCTCTTTTAAGCTAGCAATTGTTCATAAAAAGTTCATAAAAAAAATAGATTGAGACCAATTTAATTTTTTTATTTTACAGAATTATTACAAGACACTATAATTTTAAACTATAGAAAGCGCTATCATATAAAAGGGGGATAAATGTGAAGAAAAAATTATTATTTCTAGGGGTATTGTTTGTTATTTCAATTGTTTTAGTCGCGTGTACTAGTAGTAGTCAAGAATCTACAGATGGCGAATGGGCGCCTGAAAGGTCCATTGAAATTGTAGCGCCTTCTGGAACGGTGGAGGCTGGGATACGACGGCTCGCATGGTAGCCAAGGCCTTTGAAGAAGAAGGGATTATTGATGCTGATATTGGAGTGGTTAATAAAACTGGTGGCGGTGGAGCAGTAGGTTGGGCTTATATTGCTAATTATAAGGGGGACCCACATCATTTATTTGTTTCTTCCCCACCAATTATAGATGTTCCATTAAACGGAAACTCAGAATATGATCATACAGATTTTACTCAAATTGCAAATATAATCGCCGATTACGGTGCATTTATGTTAGAGCTGATGCAAAATGGGATACTCTATCTGAATTATTCGAAGATATGAAAAAGGATCCATCTAGTATTACGGTAATTGGATCATCATCCCCAGGTAGTATGGACCATTTACAATTTGTTCGCTTTGCTAAAGCCTATGGTGTTGATATTACAAAAATAAAATATGTTTCTGAACAAGATGGTGGAGAGCTGACAGCATTATTGAATGGAAATGTTGACGTCTTTTCTACTGGTGTAGCAGATAAAGGAAAAGCTGGATTTTTAGGTTTTATTGATGCGAATCACGAAGTTATATACTACAGAGATGTTACAAGACTTCATACTACGGAATCAGAGTTTTCAAAAATGAAAATAAATACCTTACCAAATGTAGAAATTGTATATTCCTATGCTGGAGCGGATGGTGATTTAATTAATTACATTGTATCCCTCAATTGTACTGTTTTAATGTAAAATGGAATTATAAAGCAAGTTAACTTGATTTTACTTGGAGGGGATTTTTTGGAACAGGTAAAACATGAAGTCTATCAGCCACCAAAGCATATTGTTTCAGTAGCGACAATTGTTTTAAATGATAAAAATGAAATCTTATTAATAAAAGGACCGAAAAGAGGATGGGAAATGCCAGGTGGTCAAGTAGAAGAGGGGGAATCAATTAAAGAAGCTGCCATTAGAGAAACAAAGGAAGAGACAGGAATAGATGTTGAAATCATCAAGTTTTGCGGGATTTTTCAAAATGTAGGAAGGTCGATTTGTAATACTTTTTTTTAGCCAAACCGATTGGCGGAGTTCCGACCACATCTTCAGAGAGTTTAGAAGTTCGTTTCTTTCCTATTGATGAAGCATTGAAAAAAGTTAATTATGGTAATTTTAAGCAACGAATTGAATATTGTTTAGATGAGAGTAAACAGCCGTTTTATATAGATTTTAATATATAATCAAAATGCCCTCTTATGGATAAGCTAGCACTCCATAAAAGGGCATTCTTTTGTTATTCGTCGTCTTTTTCACCGATCTTTTCTAGTTTATAAGAGCCATCGTCTGCTTTTTTAAATTGATAATCGTTTTTGTGATCATATTTTGATACTTGATCATCTATACCAGTCAAAGAAACTTCTACAAGTGCAGTATATGTAAACAGAGTATGATCTTCATTAGCAACAAGCAATTCTTCAGAAATATCAATATCCATATCCTTATAATCCATAGCTTTTGCTTCTTTGTACGTGTCAACAATAGACTCGTATACTTCGTCTGCATTAAACCATGTATTATTAATCGCTTCTTTTAATTCATCTTCTGAATCGGCCATGTATAGTGAGTAATTAAATTCTTTAATTACCTCTCTAGCTTCAGCCATCATTTGTTTTTCTTCTTCTGTATATTCTTTTTCTTCGAACATGACGTTACAACCTGCTGTGAATACCATAACAATTATAAGTAAAATTGGTGTAGTCAAACGTTTAATGGTAAACCCCTCCAATACTTTTTGTCTTACGTAAAATAGCTCACATGATTTTATTATAACGTCATCTTCTCCATTAAACAAAAATAAAATCGACAGTTATGTTACTAATTTATTTTCCTATCTAAAAAGGGGGGAGCGAACTCGACACTCGATTATATAGCAAAAAAAGCCACAGTTCGCAGACTGTGGCTTCATACTACATTTTAATATTAAATTTCATATTAAGCAGATTGACTTGTTTCATTTTTTCCATCTGTACCTTTTTCTTGGAAAAACATCCAAAGTACGATAATTAAACAAGCAAGGGCAACTTCTGAAAGGGCCATAAAGGCAATCGCATACTGTCCCGTAATGTTATGAACGAATGTAAGAACAAGTGGTGGGAAAAATCCACCTAATCCACCCATCGCTGATACGATACCATTCACAACACCTGCTTGTTTTGAGAAATAAAGTGGAACAAGTTTAAACACAGTTCCATTACCAATCCCGACAAAAACGCCAACACAAAGGGATCCAATTGTAAACCATGCAATGTTTGGTGAGAAGGCTAGGATAACGGCAGACAACGTAACTGCTCCAAATGTAAAGATTAAAATGACAAAGGAATTAAATTTGTCTGCCAACCAACCACCAACAGGTCGCATTGCGGTTGCGATTACAATAAAGACTGCTGTACGTATTCCGGCATCTACAGAATCTAAATTGAAATTGTTCACAAGGAAATTTGGTAAAAACATCGTAAAGGCAACGAAAGCGCCAAAGGTCATGAAATAAAATAAACTTAAGAACCATAAGGTAGAATTCCGATAAACACCTTTCATTTGTTCGCCCATCGATACTTTAACTTTCTTCTCTTTACGATCACCTAAAATTAAGTTTAATACGATAAAAACAAGAATTAATACTAAATAAAGACGGACGGCACCTCGCCAGCCAATTGCTTCGGCAATGATTGGTGCTCCGAATGTAGTGATTGCAGTACCGATATTCCCTACACCATAAATTCCGTTGATAAATCCATGTTTTTCTTTCGGATAATATTTTGGTAATGAGGTAACGCCGATTGAGAAAACAGCCCCACTAATCCCGAGAATTAATCCACCGATAAGTAAGTCAAAAAAGGAATTAGCTACACTAATGTAAAACACAGGGAAAAGAATAATAATGAAACTTAAAATAAATAAATTTCTCGCGCCAAATCGGTCAGCATAAAACCCAATCGGAATCCGTAAAAGCGATCCTAAAATAACTGGAATAGCAGTAATAAGTGAAACTTGACCTTCTGTTAACGCAATATCTGCCCGAATATGAACCATTAATGAAGAAATTAAAACCCAAATCATAAAACCGGTAATTAAACTAGAGGTTTGTAATGACAATTGTACGGATGGTTTCTGCATAAATCTTCCTCCTTTTGAAATTCAATCTTTTTTCACTGTTCCATTTTTTAATCATTTTAAACTTGTTGTTATTCATAGATTAACTAAATAAAAAAACAGTACGTGTGAAAAACATCACATAAATTAAGAACAATTCATGAACTTTTTAACAAAGTTTTGAACATAAGCCATTTTATTGTGAAACGGATTTCATATGTGTGATGTAATTCACAACGGCAGATATTTTGTGATGTTTTAATGGGGTTAGAAAGTGAAAGTAGAGTTGAATGGGAGGTAAACAGATGAAAAAGAAATCATCTCCACTATTACAACGCTTTAAATATTTAAAGCCATTAGAAAAGTACTCAAACAACCATAGTCAATTACAACAAGGAAATCGAGATTGGGAAAATGTTTATCGAAAAAGATGGCAACATGATAAAGTTGTCCGTTCTACTCACGGAGTGAACTGTACCGGTTCGTGTAGTTGGGATATTTATGTAAAAGAAGGAATCGTAACTTGGGAAGGTCAACAACTTGACTATCCAACAACTGGACCAGATATGCCAGAGTTTGAACCCCGGGGCTGTGCAAGGGGAGCAAGTTTCTCATGGTATATTTACAGTCCATTACGTGTGAAATATCCGTACGTTCGAAAAAAATTACTTGATATGTGGAAAGAAGCTTTAGAAAATCACGACACTCCATTAGATGCTTGGAAGTCAATTGTTGAAAATCCGGAAAAAGCAAAGCGGTATAAACAAGCAAGGGGAAAAGGTGGACTCGTTCGGGCAAGTTGGAAAGAAGTTACTCAATTAATTGCAGCAGCGATGCTTTATACAACATTAAAATATGGCCCAGATCGAAATGTTGGTTTTTCACCAATACCTGCCATGTCAATGATTAGTTATGCATCCGGTAGCCGTTTTATGCATTTAATGGGTGGACCGATGCTAAGTTTCTATGATTGGTATGCTGACTTACCACCTGCATCACCACAAATTTGGGGTGATCAAACAGACGTACCGGAAAGTTCCGACTGGTTTAACTCAAGCTATATTATGACTTGGGGTTCAAACGTTCCGTTAACGCGGACACCGGATGCTCACTTTTTAATTGAAGCGCGTTATAAAGGAACAAAAGTGATTTCTGTAAGTCCTGACTACGCAGAATCAACAAGATTTGCCGATGATTGGTTATCTGTTCGACAAGGTTCAGATGGTGCCTTGGCAATGGCAATGGGACATGTCATTTTAAACGAGTTTTATCATCAAAATAAGACGGAATACTTCGAAGGTTACGCCAAAACTTACACTGATTTTCCGTTTTCAGTCCTTATTAAAGAAGAAAATGGCACATTAACTGCCGACCGTTTCCTGAATGCTAACGACCTAGGTATGAAAACTGAAAATGCCGAATGGAAGCCAGCAATGTTTAACAAAAATACAAATGACTTTTCAATTCCTCAAGGAACAATGGGTTCACGTTGGGATAACAAAGGAAAATGGAATTTACATTTAGTTGATGAAAATACGGAAGAAGCAATTGAACCAGTGTTAAGTTTTCTTGGTATGGAGGATGAAGTGATTACGGTTAATATGCCGTATTTTGATGAAAGTGGTAGCCGTGTCCTGAAACGAAACATTCCTGCTAAAAAAGTTGAAGTAAATGGTGAAACAAAATATGTCACTACGGTTTATGATTTAATGCTAGCGAATTACGGTATTGATCGCGGACTTGGTGGGGAAGCGGCAAAATCCTATGATGATAAAACACCTTTTACACCAGCATGGCAAGAAGAAATTACAGGCGTTGATCGTAATCAAGTTATTAAAATTGCTCGGGAGTTTGCTCAAAATGCGATTGATACAAAAGGTCGTTCCATGATTATTATCGGTGCCGGTGTAAACCACTGGTATAATGCAGACACAATTTACCGTGCGATTATTAACCTTGTTCTGTTAGTCGGTGCTCAAGGTGTAAATGGTGGCGGATGGGCTCACTATGTTGGCCAAGAAAAACTGCGTCCAGTCGAAGGTTGGAACACGATTGCGACAGCGAAAGACTGGAGCGGTCCGCCAAAACTGCAAAATGGTACTTCTTTCTTCTATTTTGCAACAGACCAATGGCGTTATGAAGAAACAGAAATGAATGATTTAGTAAGTCCAGTTGCAGGAAAAGCAAGATACAATCATCCTGCGGATTACAATGTATTAGCTGCAAGACTTGGCTGGTTACCATCCTATCCAACCTTTAATCGTAACGGGATTGAGTTATATAAAGAGGCCGTTGCCAAAGGTTATGAAACGACAGAAGAAATTGGGAACTATATTGCAAAACAATTGAAGGAAAAAGAATTACAATTTGCTATTGAAGATCCGGATAACCCGGTTAACTTCCCACGAACATTATTTGTATGGCGTGCGAATTTAATTTCAAGTTCTGGTAAAGGGCATGAGTATTTCTTGAAATATTTACTTGGAACAACACATGGCTTGTTAAACTCCGATGAAGATAGTCTTCGTCCTGAGGAAATTGAATGGCGAGAAAATGCTCCAGAAGGAAAAATCGATTTATTAGTCGACCTTGATTTCCGTATGTCAGGAACAGCCCTTTATTCCGATGTTATTTTACCGGCAGCAACTTGGTATGAAAAATATGATTTATCAAGTACTGATATGCATCCATTTGTTCATCCATTTAATCCGGCAATTGCTTCACCTTGGGAAGCAAAATCGGATTGGGAAATCTTTAAAGCAATTGCAAAAGGTGTATCTAATCTAGCAACAGAACTTGATTTAGAGCCGGTGAAGGAAGTTGTTGCAACACCTTTACAACATGATACGAAAGGGGAACTAGCACAACCTCTAGGTCTTGTAAAAGACTGGTCAAAAGGAGAATGTGAACCTATTCCAGGTAAAACAATGCCACAAATTCATGTTGTTGAACGGGATTATAAACAAATTTACAACAAAATGATTGCTCTTGGACCGAATGTGGTGAAACAACCATTAGGTGCACATGGAGTCAGTTGGATGGTTGATGATGAATATGAATCTTTGAAATCAAGGCTCGGTACGATTCAAAACGGAACGATTGCTGACGGTTGTCCAGATATTAGTGATGCGAGAAACGCTTGTGAAGTAGTTCTCACATTATCGTCAACAACGAATGGAAAAATCGCTGTTCGGGCTTGGGAATCGCTCGAAAAACAAACAAGTCTGGAATTAAAAGACTTAGCTGAAGACCGAGCTGGCGATCTTATTACGTTTGAAAAAATAACTGCCCAACCACAAACGGTTATTACATCACCGGTTTTCAGTGGATCTGAAAAAGATGGAAGACGTTATTCACCATTTACTACGAACGAAGAGAAAATGGTTCCGTATCGGACAATAACTGGAAGACAATCCTTCTTCGTAGATCACGAAATGATGAAAGAATTTGGTGAAGCTCTAGCAATTTATAAACCAATTTTAAATCATAAGCCATTCCGTTCGAATCGACCAAAAGAAGAGGGGAAAGAAATTATCTTAAACTATTTAACGCCACATAATAAATGGTCCATTCATAGTATGTATTTCGATTCACAACCTATGTTAACCCTCTTTAGAGGTGGACCTACAATTTGGCTAAATAAAGACGATGCGGCCGAAATTGGTGTAGAAGATAATGATTGGATTGAATGTTTCAATAGAAACGGTGTTGTTGTTGCCCGTGCAGTTGTTACTCACCGGATTCCAAGAAGTGTTGCTTTTATGCACCATGCGCAAGACAGACATATTCATGTTCCGGGAACGAAATTAACAGAAAACCGTGGGGGCACTCATAACAGTCCAACCCGCATTCATATTAAACCGACCCATATGATTGGTGGTTATGCACAACTAAGTTATGGATTTAACTATTACGGGCCAACTGGTAACCAACGGGACTTAAATGTAGTGATTCGTAAATTGAAGGAGGTAGACTGGCTTGAAGGTTAAAGCACAAGTGGGAATGGTAATGAACCTTGATAAATGTATCGGCTGTCACACCTGTAGTGTCACTTGTAAAAATACGTGGACAAACCGACCAGGTGCGGAATATATGTATTGGAATAACGTAGAAACAAAGCCGGGGATTGGTTATCCAAAACAATGGGAGGACCAAGAAAAATATAAAGGCGGTTGGGAATTAAAAGATGGAGACCTTGTGTTGAAATCAGGTTCAAAAGTAAACCGACTTTTAAATCTATTTTACAACCCAAACCAACCGGAATTAGATGACTATTATGAACCATGGACATACGACTATGAAACGTTAACAGATAGTCCAGAGAAAAAATATCAACCAGTTGCTCGGGCAAAATCCCAAATTACAGGCGATTTTATGGACCTTGAATGGGGACCAAACTGGGAAGATGACTTAGCAGGCGGACATATTACAGGCTTACGTGATCCGAACGTTGTGCAAATGGAAGAGTCAATCAAGACCGAATTTGAAGATGTGTTCATGATGTATTTACCACGAATTTGTGAACATTGTATCAATGCGCCATGTGTGTCTTCTTGTCCATCAGGTGCCATGTATAAAAGGGATGAAGATGGAATTGTGCTAGTTGATCAAAATGCCTGTCGGGCATGGAGACATTGTGTGACAAGTTGTCCGTATAAAAAAGTGTATTTTAACTGGAAAACGAATAAAGCTGAAAAATGTACGATGTGTTTCCCTCGTATTGAAAATGGACAACCTACGATTTGTTCCGAAACATGTGTCGGTCGTATACGTTATATCGGAATTATGTTATACGATGCAGATAAAGTAATTGAAGCGGCATCTGTAGAAGATGAAAAAGATTTATATCATGCACTACTTGGTATCTTTTTAGATCCGAATGATCCAGAGGTTGTTGAAGCGGCATTAGCGGAAGGCATTCCAATGGATTGGATTGAAGCGGCACAAAAATCACCAATTTACAAAATGATTATCGATTGGAAAATTGCGCTACCACTTCACCCAGAGTATCGTACAATGCCGATGGTTTGGTATATTCCACCACTTTCCCCAATTATGAATACGATTGAGGGGAAAGGAAGTAATGCGGATTGGTATGATATTTTCCCAGCGATTGATGAAATGCGTATTCCAATTGAGTATTTAGCAAATCTTCTTACTGCTGGAGATACAAATCATATCCGAACAGTGTTGAAAAAAATGGCGGTCATGAGAAGTTATATGCGTGTAGCAACAACTGGGAAATCTTTCGATACAGAAATTATCGATGAACTTGGCTTAACGGAACAAGGGATTAAAGATATGTATCGTTTACTAGCGATTGCAAAATATGAAGATCGTTTCGTTATTCCGAAAAGTCATAAAGAAGAAGTTCAAGATATGTACTACGATCAAGGTGCTTGTGGCTTAGACTTTGCTGGCGGACCTGGTGGATGTGGAGTACTTTCTTAATTAAGAATGATTTTGAAAAATATGGAGCTGTTCATTTAGTTTAAATAATGAGTCTTTGAAGTGGAGTTGGCGGCGACTCCAGCGGGAAAAGCGTGAGTCTTGAGACCCCGCAGACGAACTTGTGAGTCGAGGAGGCTCAAGCCACGCCCGCGGAAAGCGTCCGCCAACGAAACGATTAAAGTTTGATTTTAGGAACAGTATCAGTAAAAAAGGAAGTGATTGGATGAAGACTATTTTTGAACCAAAAATCTATCAAATCATTTCGATTCTTTTACAGTATCCAGATGATGAATGGTTTAGCATATTGCCAGATATTAAAGATGAAATAAATACAATCGAAAATAAAGACGTTCATAAGCTCCTACTTGAATTTATTGAAGAGATTGAAATAATTTCCCAAGACGATTTAGTAGAAAACTATATTGAAAACTTTGATTTCGGTAAAATAACAAACCTTTATGTAACGTATTTGAAACTTCGTGAACAGCGGGAACGAGGACTCGAGTTATTAAAACTAAAAATGTTTTACAAATCCCATGGCTTTGATATTACCGACGAGGAACTTCCTGACTATTTACCGCTAATGCTTGAATTTAGTGGGAATGTTGCCAAAGAAGTAAGTAATGAACTTTTACAAATGCATTTTGCAGCAATTGAAGAAATTCAAAAACGATTAAAAGAAACGGAAAGTTATTATGCTGTCCTTCTTGATGCATTAAAGCTTGCAATGGAGCATAACGGTGTAAACATGAACGAATCAGTACAGGAAGCCCATGCGTGAAGATAAAATAGGAGGTGCATAAAAAATGAATGGTTTTGAGTTGTTTTTATGGGGGATTTTACCTTATATCGTCTTTACGATTTTTATCGGTGGTCATATTTATCGTTACCAAAAAGATCAATTTGGTTGGACGACGAAGTCTAGTGAATTTCTAGAGAAAAAGCAATTAAAAATTGGTTCACTCTTTTTCCATTGGGGAATTATATTTGTATTAGCCGGACACGTAGCTGGGATTCTTGTTCCGGTAGAAGTTTATAATGCATTGGGAATTTCTGAACATACGTATCACATTATCGCAATCTCCCTTGGTTACCCTGCAGGAATTGTTGCAACCATCGGATTAATTATGCTTTGCTATCGTAGATTAACAGTGAAACGTATTAAGGCGACCACATCACCTAGTGATTGGGTTGCGCTGTTTGCAATTTTACTTGCGGTAGGAACAGGTTTTATTGCAACTTCTTTCAATATTGATTCCAATGGTTTTGATTATCGAACAACAATTGCACCATGGTTTAGAAGTATTTTTACTTTCCAAGTTCAACCTGAACTAATGGTAAATGTGCCAATTTGGTTTAAACTACATATGCTAGCGACCTTTGTTTTGTATGTCGTTTGGCCTTTTACAAGATTAGTCCATGCCTTTAGCTTCCCAATTCGTTACTTAGGCCGAAGCTATGTAATATATAAAAGACGGATTAAAGAACATGCGTAAAGAATCAGCAGGACAAATTCCAGCAGGAGGTAGGTGAAAATGAATATGATTGAAACGAAGGATAAGCAGGAAACTTTACAATCGTTAATTGATCAATTACGAGATAAAAATCAAGTGAACTTGCATAAGTCAATCGTTCATAAAATTGAACAACATCTTTCAGAAAAAGATTTAGACGTGAATCTTAAGTTTCAAGCCCATTCCGTTCTCGGCTCTTTTTATCGCTCCATTCGGAATTACGACCGTGCAGCAGGTAACTATCGAGAGGCGTTACATTCTGTATTTATGATTGATGATACGCATGCCAAAATGATTATTCAAACATATTTAGACTATATTGCACTTGAAACGGAATATCAGCAATATAAAAAGGCACGCACTTTTTCTGCTAATCTATTAAATTGGCTTGATCGTCATAGTTCAGAAGACGATATCGCTTATGGATTAACGTATAAAGGCTTAGGGGAGTTATTTTTTGAAGAAGAAAATTATCCCGGCGGAATCGAGCAATTACAAAAAGCACTAGTTTATTTTCGTAAAAAGCTTCCAGAAGCTCATCCAATTATCGTCGAAACGATTTCTGCTGTTGCTAATGCTTATATAGAAATTGAAAAATATGATGAGGCGATTGCTCCATATGAAACGATATTAAAGTCAAAAATAGAGGCTGGGGACAAACTTGGTGAGGCCTTAACGTTACTTCGAATTGGTGAAATTTATTATTATAAAGATTTAAAACAGGCCCGTAGTGAGGTTATGAAAGCATTGAAGATCTTTCAAAATATGGATAAACAAGAACACACCCATATTTTAAAAGCTTATTTAATGCTTGGTGAAATTGATGAAAATATGGCGAATTATCCCCGTGCGATTAATTATTATAAAAAGGCTTTGCAAATTGTTGAAGAACAAAATCAAACAAATGTTGCGATGGTCGTTTTTATTTACTCCAAAATAGGGATGATTTCTATTAAAATGAATGAACTTGACGAAGCTAAAGTTTATTTAGAAAAAGGGTTACCAATTTCTAAAAACTTTGCTAATATTCGAATGCAATTTTTATATGGTTTAGGAAAAATTTACTCTTTTGAAAAGCAATATGATAAAGCATGTCAAATGTTTACGGAATTTTTACAAGGGCTTGAGCAATCAGGTCATAAAGTTTCGAAAAGTTATGCGGATACCTTGCAAGCGTTAGCTTTTAACTTTTTACAACAAAATCAATTTGAAGCGGCATTAAAATATTATGATGAAGCACGCTTAACGTATAACCAACTCATGTCCACAAGTTGTCGGGAAGAAAAAGGATTAACGTATATGCGGTTGGGCTTTTGTTATGAAAATATTGTTGCGCCTGATTTAAAACAAGCAGAAATATGCTATGAAAAAGGGTATGAAATTCTTTCGAAAGTAAAAAGTGTGGAACTTCGTGAAGAAGCATTAGCGACTTTAATTGATTTTTACCGAAGAACGAATAAACCTGGTAAACGGAGAATTTATGAAAATAAATTAGTAAAATTGCAAAATGTGTGATGTGAGATAAGGGGGAGAAATGCCCCCTTTGATTTATTGAGACCTGAATCAAAGAGTTCTACTTAGTTCGTAGATTCCTTTTTGTTCATTATATAAGTAGATTTGAAAGATTCCTCTTTGTGTTGGAATTACTGTTTTTTGTGCATAGGTTAGAATTTTACCATTTGTATCAAAACCAATCATTCCATACTGTTGTAGGCGGTAACCTAACAGTTCTAGATTTGCTCTATTTGAGGCTATTCCTTGCCAAACGACTTTATAACCATCTGGAGTATAGCGAATTACATAATAGTAGGTTTCCCAAAAACCAGTACCACCTCCTCCGCCCGTTACCACAAGAATTTGATTTTTCGGTGATACGCCAACAACTTGTACCCCTTCTACAAATAGCTGATCTTCAAATACTGTCACATATTGATTTCCAATTTTTTCAAAAATATAAAAGTACGCGTTAACACTACTAATATTAATAAAGGCAGCAACTTGTTTCTCATCTTCTGTCGGTTTCATATTCACCGTTAACATTGTAATGTCTTCTTGCTTTATATAATCCGGATTTCTGAGTTTGGCGCGAATCGCATTAAACAACCAGTCGGGAATCAAACCGCTCTCTCCTTTTACTATTAACGAATTAAACTATTTACACATTATGAAGAAAACCCATAAATGTTCATAAATAATAATTTTGCATGGACACTCAACTATGCAAAACTTTTGCAAGTTACATAATCTGTAATAAATTGGCATAAAGGATGGAGTGGATAAACCCGTGAATAGGCGTGGACGAGGATATCGGACATATCGAAGACGAGGGAGAGGACCACGTTTTTGTATTTTTCCTGGGTACAATTGGTGCGGTCCCGGTTGTAGTGGACCAGGTGCACCTGTAAATGCGGTAGATGCGGCTTGTCAAGAACACGATATTTGTTACCAAAGGACACGGGATTATTGCTATTGTGATAGCTTATTTATTGAACGACTTAGCCGTTTACAAAATCCGTATAGAAAAGTTTATATGATTGTTCTGTAAACAGATCTTTCGCAGTTTTGCGTAAAAAAGTGTTAATATGAAGGCTCTGTAAACAGATCTTCCGCAGTTTTGCGTAAAGAAGTGTTAATATGAAGGCTCTGTAAACAGATCTTCCGCAGTTTTGCGTAAAGAAGTGTTAATATGAAGGCTCTGTAAACAGATCTTTCGCGGTTTTGCGTAAAGAAGTGTTAATACGAAGGCTCTGTAAACAGATCTTTCGCAGTTTTGCGTAAAAAAGTGTTAATATGAAGGCTCTGTAAACAGATCTTTCATAGTTTTGTGTAAAGAAGTGTTAATACGAAGGCTCTGTAAACAGATCTTTCGCAGTTTTGCGTAAAGAAGTGTTAATATGAAGGTTCTGTAAACAGATCTTCCGCAGTTTTGCGTAAAGAAGTGTTAATATGAAGGCTTTGTAAACAGATCTTTCATAGTTTTGTGTAAAGAAGTGTTAATACGAAGGCTCTGTAAACAGATCTATCATAGTTTTGTGTGAAGAAATGTTAATATGATAGCTCTGTAAACAAAACTATCACTTTTGCACAAGATTTTGAAAAAATCGCATATGAACCACTATTGTTTGCACAAAACATATTAGAAAATCTCCTCCTCCATCATTAAAAAATTATGAACAAATAAGTAATTTGATTGTTCTTTTTCCTATTTTAAAAGTTTTCCACAACAAATAGTCATAGAGATTGTGATGTAGTTAACATCTTTTTTAATATAAAAAGAGTAATATAAAACTAACAAACGAACGATTAAGGAGAACGAACCGATGATTACTGATAAATTTGGTAGACCAATGCATGATCTTCGTATTTCTGTGACGGATCGATGCAATTTCCGATGTCGATATTGTATGCCGAAGGAAATTTTTGGACGGAATTTTGCTTTTATGCCAAGGGAACATTTATTAACCTTTGAAGAAATCGAACGATTAGCACGAATTTTCATCAATCTTGGTGTAAAAAAGATCCGTTTAACCGGTGGAGAACCGTTACTAAGAAAAGATATCCATCAATTAATTACCCGCATTGTTCAAATCGAGGGGTTAGAAGATATTGGTTTAACTACAAATGGCGTACTGCTGGAAAAATATGCACAAATGTTAAAAGATGCCGGACTTAAACGCGTAAACGTGAGTCTTGATGCGTTAAATGACGAGTTATTCCAATCGATAAATGATAGTGGCGTAAGTGCCAAACATATTTTAAAGGGAATTCATCATGCAAAACAGGTCGGTTTAGAAGTAAAAGTCAATATGGTCGTGAAAAAGGGAATGAACGAACAAGAAATTGTCCCAATGGCAAGTTATTTTAAAGAACATGAAATTCCATTGCGTTTTATCGAATTTATGGATGTTGGTGAATCAAATGGTTGGGATTTAAGTAAAGTTATTTCGAAAAAAGAAATTTATACAATGCTTTCAAACCATTTTGATCTCGAACCTGTTGACCCATCCTATATCGGCGAAGTAGCAAAACGGTATCGATATAAAGGAACGAATGCTGAAGTAGGATTTATCACATCCGTTTCGGAATCCTTTTGCTCAACATGTACACGGGCAAGACTTTCCGCTGATGGAAAAATCTTTACATGTTTGTTTGCCTCCGGTGGCGTTGATATAAAACAAATGCTTCGTGACAGTAAAAGTGATGCCGAGATTATTGAAGTAATTCACCAAATCTGGGGTAATCGTGCCGATCGATATTCGGATGAACGGACAGAGGCAACAAGTAAAAATAGGAAAAAGATAGAGATGTCTTATATCGGAGGATGATGCCAATGAAGGATCGGTATTCTCGGCAAAAAATGTTTAAGCCTATCGGTGAAGATGGACAAGTAAAGCTCGGTAAAAAACATGTTCTATTAATTGGTTGCGGTGCATTAGGTTCAACGAATGCAGAAAATTTAGTCCGTGCTGGTATTGGTAAATTAACGATTATTGATCGGGATTATGTCGAACTTACCAATTTACAACGACAAAATTTGTATGTAGAACAAGACTGTCACGAGCAGTTACCGAAAGTGATTGCGGCTAAAAACCGATTACAAGCGATTAATTCATCCGTATGGATTGACGCCCATGTTATGGATGCAAATTACGATACATTGCGACCAGTGATAGAACAACAATCAATCGATTTAATTATCGATGCAACTGACAATTTCGATACTAGGTTTTTAATTAATGATATTAGTCATAAACACAATATTCCTTGGATTATGGGCTCTTGTGTTGGAAGTACAGGCATGAGTTTTACAATTTTGCCAGGTGAAACGCCTTGTTTACAATGTTTACTCGATGCTATGCCAGTTTCAGGTGCCACATGTGACTCGGTTGGAATTATAGCTCCAGCAGTTCAAATGGTAACTGCCTTTCAAAGTGCAGAAGCTTTAAAAATATTAGTAGAAGATTACGAGGCTCTCCGAACAACACTTGTAACCTTTGATCTTTGGAATAATTATTTTCAAACGATTCGTGTGGAGCGGGCGAAAAAGGAACAATGTCCAACGTGCGGTAAACAACCGATATATCCGCATTTACAGTATGAAAACCAAACTAAATCAGAGGTTTTATGTGGTAGAAATACAGTGCAAATTCGAACGGGTAATGAAATCCCGATTGACATATTAGCAACCCGGCTTCGTAAAATTGGCCAAGTAAAGATGAATCCTTACTTACTTTCTATTGATTATGAATCATATCGAACGGTCATTTTCCGAGACGGTAGAGTTCTCATTCATGGAACGAATTGTAAAGATATTGCGAAAAAAATTTATTACCAACTAATAGGATAGGGAGGGGACCCCAAAATGGTAGAAAAAAGAAAGCCAATAAAAGTAGAAGAAGCGTTAAAACGGGTTTTACAATATGCCAAAAATGGTTCAACAGAATATGTTTCAATTGAAGAAAGTTATGGTCGTTTTCTTGGTGAAGATTTAGTCGCTACCCATGATGTCCCATTCTTTGATCGTTCACCGTACGATGGTTACGCAATTAGATCCGTAGATACAGTTAGTGCTTCACGGAATAATCCTATCGAATTTAAAGTAGTTGGCGAAATTGGTGCCGGAAGTGTTTTTGAAGGTGTAGTTGGTGAAAATGAAGCGGTACGAATTATGACTGGAGCGCAAATTCCTGAAGGAGCCGATTGCGTGATTATGTTGGAGTTAGTTACGGAAAGTGGCGAGCAAACAATTCAAATAAAACGCCAAGTAAAACAAGGTGAAAACATTTCCTTTATCGGGGAAGATACGAAAAAAGGAACGGTCCTCGCATCGAAAGGAACGTATATCAACCCTGGTGTTGTTGCGCTTTTAGCTACTTTTGGATATAAACAAGTACCGGTGAGTGCGAAACCAAAAATCGGAATTATTGCGACAGGAAGTGAATTGTTAGAAGTTGACCAACCTCTTGAGCCTGGAAAAATTCGTAACAGTAATACGTATATGATTATGGCGCAAATCGAACGGGCAGGCGGCGAACCAATTTACTTCGGACAATTTAAAGATGATTTGCGTACTTGTTATGAACAAGTGAAAAACACGTTAGAGCATGTGGACTTTTTAATTACAACTGGTGGCGTTTCTGTCGGAGATTATGATTACTTACCAGCAATCTATGAAATGCTTGGTGCAGAAGTATTGTTTAATAAAATTGCCATGCGACCAGGCAGTGTTACAACTATAGCAGTAAAAGATGGAAAACTATTATTCGGTTTATCTGGTAATCCTTCCGCATGTTATGTTGGCTGTGAGTTATTTGTTAAACCAATTTTACGGACATTTTTACATAACCAAAATCCAGTTTTAAAACGGACACAAGCGATTCTTGGACAAGATTTTCCAAAGGCAAATCCGTTTGACCGGTTTGTAAGAGGTTATGTCACATTTGATGGTAGCCAGTTACTTGTACATCCAGTTGGACTTGATAAATCAAATGTTGTGTCTTCTTTAGCAGGGGCCAATGTTTTACTAGTTTTACCCGGTGGAACGAGAGGATTTTCAAAAGGTATGAAAGTGGATGTACTTCTTTTAGAAGATCAAGAAGGAGCTCCGGTCGATACATTTTTAGCTGGATTTGAAAAATTAAATCGAGGCGATTCTGATGAAGTTATTTGAAATAGTTGATAAACCAATCGAAGTTGAACAAGTGATTGCGAAGGTAGAAAGCAGAAAAGCTGGAGCTATCACAACGTTTACCGGAGTTGTTCGAGAATGGACGAAGGGAAAGCGAACTTTATTTTTAGAATATCAAGCTTACGTCCCAATGGCAGAAAAAATGCTCGCAAAAATTGGTGATGAAATTCAAAGGAAATGGCCAGGTACAATTGTTGCGATTAGCCACCGAATCGGGCGTTTAGATATTTCGGATATTGCCGTCGTTATTGCGGTTTCATCACCACATCGAAGAGCTGCCTATGAAGCTAATGAATATGCGATTGAACGAATTAAGCAAATGGTGCCGATTTGGAAAAAGGAACATTGGGAAAATGGTGAAGCATGGATTGGTGATCAATTAGAAAATGTACCATACCCAGATGGAAAACCAAATATTGCAGAAGGTGATATGAAATGATAAAAATATTATTATTTGCTCAACTACAAGAAGAATTTGGCGTCAAAGATATTGAGATTAATTTAATGGAAACAACGGTTTCTCAATTAAAAGAAATATTGAAGGCAAATTTTAAATTTCCGAGTTTAGATCATTGCATGGTAGCGATTAATGAAGAATATGCCATGGATTTTGACACAGTTCAATCTGGAGATACAGTAGCTTTTATACCACCCGTGAGTGGCGGTTAAGAAAGTGGTGACAAGTAGTGAAAATCTTTCAAATCGTCGGCTATAAAAATAGTGGAAAAACAACTCTGACAAGTCAATTAATTACTGAACTTGCGAGTCGAAATTTGCGTGTTGCCTCTTTAAAGCATCATGGTCATGGTGGCCTTCCGTTAGGACTTTCGTATACAGATAGTGAAAAACATCGCCAAGCAGGAGCGGTGCTTTCCGGTGTTGTTGGTGAACATATTTTTCAATTATCTCAAAATGAATGGACTTTACGTCAATTGATTCAAGTTTATGAAATAATGGATATTAATGTGCTCGTTTTAGAAGGTTTTAAACATGAAGATTATCCAAAGATTGTTTTAATTAATGAGGAAAAAGACTTTGAATTACTTCGAGAATTAACAAATATACAAGCTATCATTACTAATTTTCCAGAAAAGGTAGATAGAGTAGATTCGACAATTTTCCATAAAAAGAATACCACTGAGTTTATTCAGTGGTATTGTGATCTACTAGATTTTTAATCCATGTTACAAATTTCAATTGGACAATTTTCACATTGATTTTCTCTTCTTAAATAATTAATATCTTTTATTACAATTTTTCCAGAGGGTTCCATTGTTAGGATACCTTTTCGCTTAAGCTCATTTAAAAGTCGATTCACATATTCACGGGTTGCACCACAAAACCGAGCAATTTCTTGGTTTGTTAATTGGATATCTATTAAAATACCATCATCTTGTTTAACTCCGTAACTATTTGATAGTCGAATTAAAGTGGAGTATAATGCGCCTCTTTTCCCATTTAATAATAAATCGCGCATTTTCGATTGAAGCCTACGCATGTGATTATTAATCCACTTCATCATTTCGATTGCTAGATTGTGATTACGCATTAATTCTTTTTGTAATTTTTTAATATTAATGACTAGCACTTCTCCAGGTTCCATCACATGAGCGTTTAATAAATATTTTGGATCGTCGGTATAAAGTGTTAGCTCACCAACAATATCATCAGTCTTACAAATTCGTAATGCCATTTCTTCACCTTCAGAAGAATTCATACTTATTTGTACAATGCCTGATTTAATTAAATAAATCTCTTTAGCATCTTGACCATGATAAAAAAGGAATGTATCTTTATGAATCTTTTTTTTCGTAGCCATTGACTCTAGTAAATTCCTAAGTTCATCAGAAAGGTGCAAACGTGTTCTGTTATTTGAAGCATATATATTTTGCAATTGGCACGCCCCCTTTACTTTGGGAAAAATTATTATTTAACTCATTGTAACATTAATCGTATACTTAATGTGTTAATGGTTTTGACAAATTTATGGAAATAATGAATCGAAAGTGGGGAAAAATTGTGTTATATCAAGGAGTTATTTTAGCTGGTGGCCATTCAAAACGATTCGGTTCACCAAAGGCTTTTGCTGAAAAGGACGGATTCCCATTTTACACATATTCAATAAAAGCTTTAGAAAAACATTGTCAGTCGCTTGTTCTCGTAACAAATCCTCATTTGAAGAAACAATTTGATCAAGCTATAACAAAGCAATCTATTAATATAGTTAATGATGAACCTGAATTTCGCGGACAAGGTCCATTAAGCGGTATATATACGGCAATGAAAAATTTCCCTGCTGAATGGTATTTTGTGTCACCAATTGATGTTCCGTTTATAAGTGCCAAGGTTTATGAACTTTTGCTTGACCATGTAAGCAATAAATATGATGTTATTGTCCCAATTGTAAAGGAAAAACTTCAACCCTTACTTGCCATATACCATCATTCTTTACAAGGGGCAATAAAGCGAAGTCTACAGATGCAACAAAATTCATTACAGGAATTTTTAGTTAATAAAAAGATTAAGTACGTATTTATTGAATGTGATCAATTTTTTATAAACATAAATAATCAAGAAGATTATAGAACGTATATTCAAGGTTAATGGAGGGAGGGGATGTTATGAGTCATAATCATTCGAAAAATAAGCCGGTACAGTGTGCGGTTATTACCGTAAGCGATACGAGAACGAAAGATACGGATAAAAGTGGACCATTAATAATTGATTTGTTACAGCGAGAACATCATGAGGTTCTCATATATAAAATAGTTCGTGATGAGAAAAATGAGATTCAAGCAAATCTACTTAAGGCAGCTAATGATGATCGAGTAGAAGCCGTGATTTTTAACGGTGGAACAGGAATTTCACAAAGAGATATTACAATTGAATCCATCCAACCGTTCTTCACAAAAGAACTACCTGGATTTGGTGAGATTTTTCGATATTTAAGCTTTGTAGATGATATTGGCTCTAAAAGTATATTATCCCGAGCTGTTGCAGGAGTTGTGAACAATCGAATTGTATTTTCGATTCCCGGGTCAACAGGTGCGGTTAAGTTAGCGATGGAAAAATTAATACTTCCTGAGCTTCACCATATCGTAAAAGAAATCCATAAGGATTTAAGGTGATGTGAATTGAAAAAAATTTTAGTGTACTCATTCATTTTGTTAGTCGTTATTTTGACCGGATGTAAAGCGACAGGTGAAGCAAGTGACGGAAAAGTAGAATTAACGGTGTCAGCAGCTGCAAGTATGACGGATAGTTTACTAGAGATTAAGGAGAATTTTGAGTCGGTGTATCCTTATGTGAAAATTAACTATAATTTCGGTGGAAGCGGTACATTACGAAAACAAATCGAACAAGGAGCAGGCATCGATCTATTCTTTTCAGCTTCAGAAAAGGATTTTCAGTTGTTAGAAGAAAAAGGACTTGTTGAACAAGGAGATATTCTTTTTCAAAATGAACTTGTGGTTATTCAACCTGTTGATGGAGAGTATGGTTCATTTGCAGAGTTTGTTGAAGGTGATGGAAAACTAGCGATTGGAACTCCTGAAGCAGTTCCAGCTGGCACTTATGCGTATCAAGCGTTAGATGCGTTGGAGGCTCTTGAGGATTTAGAAAACCGAATTGTGTATACAAAAGATGTGCGGCAAGTGTTAACTTTTGTGCAAGAAAATTCAGTTGATATGGGAATTGTGTATGCAAGTGATGTGATTGGTGAGAAGGATATTAAAGTATTGGAGAAGATTCGTTCTGAGCTCTATGATCCGATTAACTATTATCTTGCGGTGATTGAAGGGAAAAGTAAGCATTCAGGAGAATGGGAAGAGGCAATCGATGACTTTTATCAGTTTGTCATGAGTGAAGGAATGGGCATTTTTAAGGAGTATGGGTTTATTGTAGAGTCATGAGTGATGTTTTAATGGGAATTTTAGATTAAAAGTGTGCAGTTTTGGTTGTGATAGGGGGGACTCAAGGACATTGTGATTGAAAAAGTAGTGTGAAATGTCCATGATAGTCGTTCTCGTAGACATTTAGGCTAGGAAATCCTCTTAAAATGTCCATGTGAGTTGTTCTCGTAGACATTTTAACTTGGAAATTCTCTTAAAATGTCCATGAGAGTTGTTCTCGTAGACATTTTGACTTGGAAATCCTCTTAAAATGTCCATGATAGTCGTTCTCGTAGACATTTAGGATAGGAAATCCTCTTAAAATGTCCATGAGAGTTGTTCTCGTAGACATTTAGGCTAGGAATCTCTTTCAAAATGTCCATGATAGTCGTTCTCGTAGACATTTTGGCTGGGATATCCTCTTAAAATGTCCATGAGAGTTGTTCTCGTAGACATTTAGGCTAGGAATCTCTCTTGAAATGTCCATGATAGTCATTCTCAAAGACAATTCATCTCGAAATCTACCTTGAATGACACGAGACAAGATCAACTAGATATTTATTCCAAAATAAAAATAGGTGGTTATTCGGATATGGAATTTTCATGGCACCCGGTGCAGTTAACGATTATTGTCTCAGCATGTGCAACGTTCATTACATTTTTCATAGGTTTGCTAGCGGCCTATATAATGGTGAAAAAGCCTATTAAAGGGAAGGCCATTATTGAAACGTTATTCTTCCTGCCACTAGTCTTACCGCCGACAGTAATCGGGTTTTTATTGCTTATGATTTTTGGTAACAAAAGTTTTATTGGACAAGCAATTGAAACGCTTTTCGGTCAAAGTCTATTATTTACCGTGCCGGCTGCAGTTATTGCGGCAATTGTTGTTTCTTTTCCGCTGATGTATCAATCTATTAAAACAGGATTTCTCTCCGTTAATGAAAATGTTATTGATGCGGCAAAGGACTTAGGTGCGACAAATAATCAAATTTTACGTAAAGTAATCATCCCGTTATCCATTAAATCTATCATTACTGGAATCATATTAAGTTTTACGAGGGCATTCGGGGAATTTGGGGCAACATTAATGTTTGCTGGAAATATTCCCGGGAAAACTCAAACAATTTCAACGGCGATATTCTTCTCGATTGAATCCGGGCAAACACTAAATGCTTGGTATTATGTAGCAATCAGTATTTTATTTTCATTCGTCCTATTATTTATTTCGAATCGGGTAAAAGTGAAGGGGCTGTCCAAAAAGTCAATTTTTAGACATTATTGATGGAATTATTCGGTACTTTGGCGGACGCTTTCCGCGGGCACGGCCTCAGCCTCCTCAACGCACAAGCGCGTTTGCGCAGGTCTATAGGCTCGTGCTGTTCCCGCTGGAGTCGCCGCCAATTTCCTCATCAAAAGTCTGTATTTTCTACTTTTCGGACAGCTCCTTTTCACGTTTAAAGTCACCGCTTTTACCACCACTTTTTTCCAATAAATATGTTGGTCCAATGACCATTCCTTTATCAACAGCTTTACACATATCGTACACGGTTAGCGCAGTAATTGATGCAGCTGTTAATGCTTCCATTTCGACTCCTGTACTTCCTTTTGTTTTCACTTCTGCTTCGATGTGCAATTCATGCTGTTTATTTTCCTTCTTTTCCCAACGAAATGTGAGATCAACACCGGTAATTGGAATTGGATGACACATCGGAATAACATTTGCTGTTTGCTTTGCACCCATAATACCGGCAACTTGGGCAACAGCTAACACATCACCTTTTTTATTTTTTAACTCTGTAATATTTTCATAAACTTCTTTACTCATTTGTATACTTGAGCAAGCTACTGCACGTCTTGCCGTCTCTTTTTTATCCGAAATATCAACCATTTTCGCACGACCGTGTTCGTTGAAGTGAGTAAATTCTGCCATATCTATCACCTTTCTTACATTGATAATCTTATTGTATTACATATTGATTGTAAAAAAACGGTATTTTTCAATTTCACAAAATTGTAATATAAGAACACAATTCTATCATTTACATAGTGTTATCTTTGAATTAGATAAAACATGTATTTTAAATATTACTTTATATAAATAATCGCGGTTAAAGGGGGAAGAAAGAAGATGTTTTCCAGAAAATATAAACCAACCGTAGAAGAAATTCAGTTTTTAAAACAAAGAATAGATGAACTAAATGCAAGATTGGATGAACGAGAAGATGAGTTTCAAATCTTTTTAAATAATTTACATAAAGATTTACTTTCTACAATTGAAGATAATGAGAAAGTGAACGAAGAACACCATGTCATTATGAATAAAGTTACAGCATTAAATCACGAGTTCAGTATGGTGGAAGATAGCACAAATAATAATTTACAAAATACATTAAATATGGCTGGAAAAGGAAATTCATTAATTCGTTCAGCAGAGTCAATGGTTGTTATTTCTGAACAAGGGAAACAATCGATTGATGAATTGAAAGATATTATTGATCATTTAGGCAATCAGTTGAAGGAAAATACAATCGCGATGGGTCATTTAAGTGAGAGTTCAAAAGAAATCGAAGAAATTATTCATTTTATTAGTGGTATTTCTAACAATATAAATCTATTATCATTAAATGCATCGATCGAAGCGGCAAGGGCAGGGGAACACGGAAAAGGATTTGCCGTCGTAGCAAAGGAGATACGAAAGCTTGCGGAAAGTGCTGGGAGTAGTACGACGAATATAATTGAGCTAATTAAAAAAATTCAGGAAGAAATTGAACATGCGAATGAAAACAGTCAAGCTAGTTATAAAATTGTAGAACAAGGCATTGAAGCGAATGTGCACGCGAATGATGAAATTGGAAAATTGATGGAAGTAATTAGTGTAGTTAAGGAAAAAGTACAAGAGTTGCTAAATTATATTGAGAAGCAAAAAACAACGAGTGAAGATGTCATTATTAAATTTAATGACTCGAAAGAACTGTTCCAAGATACGAATGAAATTTTAATTGAGCATATAAAAGAAGGCGAAGTTATTAGTCAAAAATTAATCGATGCTGTACAAGAAGTGGAAAAGTTTAAACGTAATTCACGAGAGCTCGAAAAAGTGTGATAAAAATCACGTTTCTTCTGTGATGTCTATCACAACTCTATCCCTTCATTCACGGTAAACTGTAAATAGATTAAAACTTAATGGAGGGATAAAGGATGGACATCCAATTTACAGCTAAAATCTTCGCACCAGATATTGAACCAAGAGTTCGCCATAGACAAATTTTTGAAACATTTGATGGTTTAAATTCCGGAGAATTTCTAGAATTAACAAATGATCATGATCCAAAACCGTTATATTATCAATTCATGATTGAAAGAGAAGGAACATTTTCTTGGGAATATTTACAAGAAGGTCCAGATTTATGGCGCGTTGCAATCGGTAAAAAATAAATAAATTTTTTATAGGATCAGTGACAGTAACAGTCATTGATCCTTTTTATTATGGTACAGAGGGACGGGTCCGGTGTTTCACTTTCTTTATAGAGGTGAGCTATTGGTGACTATTAATTAGTAGTAGATTTTGGATAATTATAATGTGATGGAAATCACATGAACAAAAACGAATTTCATTTATAATTCTTATAAACGTAATTTTATCTTTCAATGAAAGGTGAATAAGATGACTACAGATAAAAAACTAACAATTATCAATATAGTTGTGGCATTTTGGCTCGTTATTATTATTTCATTATTAATTATAAAATTTAATGCAGGAGAAACGACAGCATCAACGTCAAATCATCATCACCATCACCATGAACAAATTCATGTCATGCCAGAACATGAAAATTTGAATCAGACACCTACACCTCTAGAAGTACGTCGTGAAGGAAGTAATGTTTATATTAAAATGACTGCACAAATTACAGATATTGAAATTAATGAAGATTATACGTATAAAGCTTGGACGTTTAATGGTGAAGCACCAGGACCGTTAGTTGTTGTCGAAGAAGGAGATATGATTCATTTTACGTTAGAAAATATGGACCCCGCCATGGACCATAGTATGGATTTTCATGCGGTTCACACTGCTCCAAATAAAGGTTTTGCCAACGTACCTTCGAATGAAGAAGGAACCTTTGTTTATAAAGCATCAAGTCCAGGTGTTTTTATGTACCATTGCGGAACAGATCCAGCCCTACTCCACATTGCAAATGGAATGCATGGAACGATCATTGTTAAACCGAAAGGCGGCTATCCAACGGATGATGAAGTGGCTCGAGAATTTGTCGTTATTCAAAATGAATGGTATGAATATAACGATATTGAAAATATGACAAATGGAGTGCCGAAGCATGTTGTATTTTCAACGAAAGCTCTTCATGATGGTCAAGCCAATACAAATGGGGTCGTCGGTGCTCTAATCAATCAACCGTTCCAAGTAAAAGCTGGTGAGAAAATCCGGTTTTATGTAGCAAATATGGGACCAAATGAAACGTCTAGTTTCCATGTGATTGGTACGTTATTTGATGATGTTTATATTGATGGCCAACCAGCCAATCATTTCGAAGGGATGCAAACAGTCGGACTTCCTGCAAGTGGCGGAGCAGTAGTTGAATTTACATTAAAAGATGCAGGCGAATATAAATTTGTCACCCATCAATTTAACCATGTGCAAAAGGGTGCCGTAGGTAAAATTATTGCTTATGATGGTGATATTCCGGAACTACCCGATCCAGAGGAACAAAGTGTAGAGTCTAATAATCAATTAAATATCAAAGCTACTAATTTTACATTTGATAAAAATGAATATGTAGTAAAAGCAGGAGATGAAGTAACGATTAAATTCACAAGTACGGAAGGCTATCATAGTATGGCGATTGATGACTTTGATGTGCATATCCAAGGAAGAGGTGAAGCAAGCTTTACACCGAAAAAGCCTGGTCGTTATAAAATATATTGTAATGTTTATTGCGGTAGCGGTCATGAACAAATGACGTCTATCTTGGTTGTACAATAACGTTTAAAAGCAGTTCATAATTTGGACTGCTTTTTTATGTGAATGAATAAAAATATCGTCATATTTTTGGTATTATCTTATTAATTATGAAAGTGATGAATTTGTAAGGGGAGAAATGTTTTCATTACGATCGGTTATACTGGTTAGAAGAATATCGAAAATTAAAAGAGAGAATAAAAAATAGTCAACGTAGCACAAAAATATTAAGAGTGGCAACGAACTTTGCAGAAGTACTAGACAGGCAACTGACTGCGAAAAGTGCTGGAAAAATCATCGTACCATCAAGTGAGGAAGCAGACTTTTTTTTACGATAAAAAGTGAAGCTGATGTTAAAGTGGTTATTAACAATTTAGTCGAGTTAGAAAATAAACTTGCAGGCGAAGAATAGGATGTGGAACACATGGTAAACATGCTTTTTAGTCAATATAACTTTCATAAAAAGTGGGCGAAGGATACTGTTAGAAAATACTTAAATGATAAACAGAAAGTGTTAGTCATCCCATTTTCCTTTAATAATAAAATTCAAAATGACGGTGATTGGCAGAAAGCATATAGTAAATCAGGGAAGTATTATCAAAACATTGTCCAACCATTCAATGATTTCGGTATTAAAGACGAGAATATCGATTGGCTCAATTATTTTGCGGATACAAAAGAAACTACAGTAGAAAAATTAAAAAACAGTGACGTAATATTTTTTACCGGTGGTTTGCCAGACCGGATGATGGATCGGTTACAGAAATTTGACATTATCGATGAAATCGAACGATTCCACGGTATTGTTATTGGCGTGAGTGCTGGAGCATTAATCCAACTTGCCGATTATCATATTTCACCTGACGATGATTATAAATACTTTTCATACAATAAAGGATTGAATTTCATAAACGATTTTTTCATCGAAGTTCATTATGATGAATCGGAATTGCAAAATCGTTACATCGAAAAAGTTTTAAAGGAAAAGACAAATTGTGTTTATGGAATTACAGATAAGGGCGGAATTATTGTAGATCAAGGAAATGTTACGTTAGTAGGCGATACTCGGAAGTTTACAAAAGAGAAGGTGTTCGGATGAATAAACTGTTTCTTTTTTTATATTGTATTATTACAATTGCGACTATCGGATTATTTTATTTTATTAATCTATTAACAGAATCTTTTAATCCCGAGGCAGTCTTTCAAGGTTGTGGAAACGGCAATCCAAAACAAGAGGCTGTCCGAGCCAGCCTCAACATTAATCTTTTTTCTTTAAAATTGCGGTGTGTAATTGTTTAGGATTAAACACATCATCTTTCGCATCGACAACTTCATATAGAACATTATTAGGTCCGTAGACTGTTTCACCGACTTTGTAAGAAACTAATTTCGGCATTTTGGAGCTCACAATTAAATTCCCGTCTTGATCATAAATATTTAATGTTAATTCACGATTTTTTCTAGAGTAAACGGCTTTAATTTCATCGTACACGTTCATTTGCTCCTTTTTGGAACTGTAATCATTTTCACAACTAAGTAGCATAACCAAGTCCTTTTAAGGAAGGATACAATCATTATTTTGAACGTAACGATGTAAATATTTCTCACCAAATATAAGAATTTAGGCCTTAAATTTCTTCAACATAAAAAAATCGGGTAAGGAAAAACTAATCACAAAATTAAACATGGGCATACAATTCTTCATCTTTAACATTTAATGTCTCTTGAATATGTTTTAACAATCTTTTTTCGTATTTATCGTATGTTTTGTCACATTTCATTAAATCAAGAAGTTGTTGTACAGCGACAACTTTTTCTAAGTGTGTATAAGATTTGTTCATTTCGTGTAAAATTTCATCAAGGCTTTTTTTCGGAAAGGCAAAGTTTTTCTCCTGATTACCTTCTTCAAAAAGTTCCTCTAACTTTTTTATTTCAGCTTCTGCATAATTTCGGTCGATAAACGTTGCATGCTTACATAAATCAATAAATAGTGAAACTTTTTCTTTTCCAAGTTCCTGTAATCTCAACCTTTTTCTCCCTCCGAAAAATTATTATAGATTCTAATTTAAGTTTATCAAAAAACTTGAGGAGAAAATGTTGAATTATCTAATAATTAGTGAACAAATAAACTTGGAATGTTTAAAACAACGTACTTTGAAAAATCATGTTAAAATAAATTTAAATTAGTA
>NZ_JAACYS010000036.1 GCF_009996845.1 Pallidibacillus pasinlerensis
ACGCAAGTATCCCATTGTGGCGGTGTGTTTGTAATTACGAAGTGATCTTACGTATTAGAGGGCTTCACGAGTTGCTAAGTGAAGCCCTATATTATTTTTAAAAATAAAATTAAAACCGCTCGCTTCTTTTTTTCAATAACAAACGTTCCGTAGCAGATTTCGGTAAACTCGCAAGTAACGCTCCAACAATAGAAATACTGCCTCCGATTATAGACATGACGCTGACCGTTTCGTTTAAAAGAATCACACCAAATACAATCGTACAAACGGGCATTAAATTCATAAACGGAGCGGAGTAAGCGGCACCGACTCTTTGGACACCGACTTGCCAGGCAAGAAATGCAATGACCGAAGCTAGCGTACTTACATATATTACTGCAAGCCAAGCCCCAATTGTCATATGTATATCATCTAAATTAACTGTTCCGATACAGCTGAGGGCACTTAATATTGCACCGTAAAAGGAAGCGCCTGTTAAAAAGGTCAATGCATCGAATTTATTACTATATTTTTTACCAAGGGCAGTATAAATCCCCCACGAAAGTGAAGCTAAAATGATTAGAATACCTCCAAACCATGATCCAGCTTCTTCACCGTTCGATTTTCCGAGAAACAAAATAATAACACCGGTTATTGAAATGATGGTACCAATTAGTCCTTGGATAGATAATCGTTCTCTTAGAATGAGGATAGCAAAAAATAAAATCGATATTGGCGTAAAGGCGGTAATCATTCCGACTTGAGAAGCTGTAAGGTAGTTTAATCCCCAATATAGTAAAGTTGAAAAGGTAAAAATACCGAAAAAGCCAGCGATAAGGAATTCCTTCCAATGGGCGACGAAGTGAAGCTTTTTTCTTTTATATAGAAGAAGTGCAAAAAGAATCAATGTTGAAATGATCCAGCGGATAGTGTTGAGTAAGTTTGGTGGAAGTGCATCTGCTAAAAATCGCCCACAAATATAATTTCCAGACCAAAAAACAATCGCAATAACTAAATATATAATTCCTCTTATCACAATCGCTCCCCCTAAAAAACGCCTTAAAACAATATTATTTGTTAGATTGAATATTGTCAATATTTTGAAATGTTGGTACAGGGGGTGGTACACGGGGGTGGTACACGGGGACGGGTTCCTCGTTTCATTCGGGGGTGTGATAAACGGGAACGGTTCCCTCGTTTCATTCAGAGGTGTGATACAAGGGGTCCCTCGTTTCATTTCGAGTGGCACAGGGGGATCGGCAGAGTGGCACAAGGGGACGGGTTCCTTGTACCAATTTCGCAAAAAATGAAACACCGAACCCGTCCCTCTGTATCACCTCCACAAAAAATGAAACACCGAACCCGTCCCTCTGTATCTCACCTCTGTACCTCTGTATCTCACCTCTGTATCAAAAAAATCCTTGACTCTAATTGTTAAATTGATTATAATTGCCAATTATTTTTCTTAGTATTATAATAGAGTTGTAGTGGTCTAACCAGTACTAAAAGTATAGTTGTATGCAACGTTGAAATTTTAATACGGTCTATATAGAACACTTGAAGTGCTTTTAGTATTGGGACAGCTGTCGCAATCAAAATGCCTATAGGTGTTCTTTTTTTGCAAAAAAATTGAATTTCACATAAATAAGGAGGGATTTCAATGGGAAATCGCGCAATTATCTATTGTGAAAATCAATTCGGTTCAATGGATGGAAAGACAGCTAATGGCTTAGTTCGTGAGTCTGGAATGTATGATATTGTCGGAATTATTGATAGCACGAAAGCAGGCCTTGATGCTGGAGAATTTTTAGATCAAAAGAAGAATGGCATTCCAATTTTTAAAAGTTTAGAAGAAGCGTTATCAATTTTACCTGAGAAACCAGAAACATTTATTTTGGGCATTGCGCCAGCGGAAGGCTTTTTACAAGGAGACGATCGACAAGTCATCATTCAAGCGATGGAAGCTGGTTTACATATTATAAATCCGTTACAAGAGTTTTTAACGGATGATGCGGAAATGGTTGCCTATGCAGAACGATTCGGTGTGACGATTCGTGATATTCGCAAGCCAAAACCACGAACAGAGTGGCAAATTTTTTCAGGACGAATTTTAAATATTAATACACCACGAGTAACGGTACTTGGAACTGATGGGGCTTGTGGAAAGCGGACAACCGCCGTTGAATTAGATAAAGAGTTTCGTAGAAGAGGTTATAAAACAGCCTTCATTGCAACGGGACAAACTGCGCTTATTCAAGGGGCTAAATATGGCTTAGCAATGGATGCGTTCCCACTTCAATATGTTATTGGTGAGTTGGAAAATGAAGTTGTACGTGCATACGAAGAGGAAAACCCAGATATTATGATCATTGAAGGACAAGGTGCGTTAAGTCATCCTGCGTATTCAAGCTCAGTTGGTATTTTAAAAGGAACTCGTCCACAAGCGGTTATTTTACAACACCCGCCAAAAAGAGAAGTACTTGGTGATTTTCCGTTTTTACCAATGCCAGATGTTGTAAGTGAAATTGAATTGATTGAACATTTTGCGGATACGAAAGTCGTTGGTATTACGTTAAATCATGAGAATATGACAGATAATGAGATTGAACAGACGATTAAAGCGTATGAACGGTTATATAAATTACCGACAACAGATGTGTTAAAATACGGTGCAGGGAAAATGGTGGATAGACTCATTGAAGTGTTCCCGACACTACAACAGGGAATGGTGGGATCTGGTCTGTGATCAAGCAGGCTACTCCAAGAATTGAAGTGAATTTATATAAACTAACACATAATGCGAGAATGTTGAAAAATTTGTTTGCGAAAAAAGGTGTGCAAATTACCGGTGTAGTAAAAGCTGGAGCAGGCAGTGTGGAAATTGCTAGGGCAGTATTAAATGCTGGTGTTCACAGTTTAGCCGACTCCCGGATTCAAAATATAAAAAAGTTTAGAGAAGCAGGACTAGATGTTCCATTTATGTTACTTCGGACGCCTGCTCTAAGTGAAGTAAAACATGTTGTTGAGTATGCAGATATGTCATTAAATAGTGAGCTAGAAGTTGTTCGCGCCCTATCTCAAGAAGCAACACGGCAAAACAAAGTACATAAAATTATTTTAATGGTTGAGATGGGGGACTTGAGGGAAGGGATTTTGCCAGAGCATCTGCCTGGAATTTTGCAGGAAGTTTTGCAGTTAAAAGGTGTGGAAGTTGTTGGGCTTGGAACAAATTTTGCTTGCTTTGGTGGTATAGTGCCGACGGAAGAAAAGATGAAGGAGTTTTCCCAGTTAGTTCGTGAAGTACGGGAAACTTTTGATCTTGAGCTTCCGATTGTATCTGGAGGAAATTCCGCGAATTATAATTGGTTTGTAGGTGCTGAAGAAGTTGGAGAGGTAAATAATGTCCGGTTAGGCGAATCGATTTTTTTAGGCAAAGAAACTGTACACGGAACGGTAATACCTGGATTATATGATGATGCATTCAGGTTGGTTGCCGAGGTTATTGAATTGAAGCGGAAGCCATCACTTCCTTATGGTGAATCGGCGCAAAATGCCTTTGGTGAAAAAGTGCATTTTGAAGATAAAGGGATCATGCAACGAGGGATTTTAAATATAGGAAGGCAGGATGTTATCGTTGATGGATTGAAACCCCTTGATCCGGTGGAAGTACTTGGTTCAAGTAGTGATCATATTGTTATAGATTCGACTAATAGCAGGTTAAAGTTAGGTGATACAATATCCTTTTCCGTAGATTACGGAGCAATGTTGTCGGCAATGACTTCACCTTACGTTGCGAAAAAATATATGACAATGCGACCTGGTCGTTATGATGGTGTGAAACGAGCAAACGTTGGTTAATGGTTTCGGTGACATATTGAGGTTAGGTTATGCTTGGAATGTCCGCGAGAATGGGTCTCACGGACATTTTGTGTTTGAATTAGGATTGAAATGTCTCCGAGAAGTCGTCTCATAGACATTTTGCATTAAAATTACTTTCGAAATGTCTCCGAGAAGCGTTTTCATGGACATTTTGCGATTAGATTGCGTTTGAAATGTCTCCGAGAAGCGTTGTCATGGACATTTTGAGTTAGATTCGCGTATGAAATGTCCACGAGAGACGTTGTCATGGACATTTTGAGTTAGAAATATGTTTGAAATGTCCACGAGAAGCGTTGTCATAGACATTTTGAGTTAGAAATATGTTTGAAATGTCCACGAGAGGTGTTGTCATGGACATTTTGCGATTAGATTGCGTATGAAATGTCCACGAGAGACGTTGTCATGGACATTTTGAGTTAGATTCGCGTATGAAATGTCCACGAGAGGTGTTTTCATGGACATTTTGCGATTAGATTGCGTATGAAATGTCTCCGAGAAGCGTTGTCATGGACATTTTGCGATTAGATTGCGTATGAAATGTCCACGAGAGGTGTTGTCATGGACATTTTGCATTAAAATTACTTTCGAAATGTCTCCAAGAAGTGTTTTCATGGACATTTTGAGTTAGATTCGCGTATGAAATGTCCACGAGAGACGTTGTCATGGACATTTTGCGATTAGATTGCGTATGAAATGTCCACGAGAGGTGTTTTCATGGACATTTTGCGATTAGATTGCGTTTGAAATGTCTCCGAGAAGTCGTCTCATAGACATTTTGCGATTAGATTGCGTATGAAATGTCTACGAGAAGCAGTCTCACAGACATTTTGCATTAAAATTACTTTCAAAATGTCCCCGAGCCGCCACCTCATAGACATTCTCCCTTAAATTTACGCCCAAAATGTCCCTGATAGATAAAAGAGTTCCCTACATAAAGTAAGGTGCCTTTACAAAATCTCTGAAGTTGCTCCCATCATCATTTAATCAAAGCACCGTCTTAATTTGCATCGTGTAAAAATAGCGAACAATATAAAAGTACATGATTTGAATCGCCAAGAACACAACGAGCACTGATACGGCTACTTTCGTTATGTCATAGTAAAACATATGTGACAATGCAGTTAAAGCAAAAGCCCTATGAATAAGCGCCACGATAATCGGTGTGAAGAAAAGAATCGCCGTTTGTTTCGTTAACACTTTTTTCAATTCTTTTTCGGTTAAACCGATCTTCGTAATGGAGCGGAATTTTTGCTTATCTTCGTCTAAATCTGCGTAAAGTCGGAAATAAAGGAAGCTTCCTGCTGAAATGAAAAAGACAATTCCGATAAATAGTCCGACAAATAATACGAGACCATAACTTTTATTTAATTGATGGACCATATAATCCCGAGCATAAAATTCATAATGAGGTAATGCTTCGTAAATTTTTTCCGCAGCTGGTAAAATATTCCCCATCTGTCACTTGCCATGCATGATAGAACTCTTCCCGCATCGGTTCCGGTAATTGTTAAAAACCTTGATCAGAAACGACATAATACGAATCATATGCAGGTAAGACTTTTGAATAAATGACCTCTTCTGGATTATTATTTTTTGTCTCTGCCGTAAGAAAAGTTTGAAAACTAAATAACGTACCAATGGCACTGAAGGCAACTGTCGACACAATCGCGACCATGAAGAGAGTACGCGCATTAGCCTTCATGTGGAACGACAAATCAGAGAATAAGATCATATTCGTTTTATGCCAAAATAGGTTTTTGTTCTTTTTAATTTTGCGAATCACATACACACTTAATTGGGTAAAAAATAAATACGTACCAAGTATTACAACGATAATAACCGGTAGCATCACAGCAATAACGGCAAGTCCTTCAACCATTAGTGCAACAGTGTAGCCACTGCCAATTAACAATATAGCTAAAATCGTTAAGAAAATGTTCGCTTTCGGTTCGCCTTTTGATTTTTTTATTTCCTTTAATTAAATCAATCAGTTTCTGCGTTCGTAACACATAAGAAACGAATAAAGAAATAATAAAGAACAACAAGATAAAGGAAGCAAACGTAACGATTATTGCTTGGGTTGGAAAATAAAAGTTAAGTCCATCTTTTTCCATAACAAGAGCATTTTCAGCAATTAATAAAATCACTTTCGAAAACACTAAACAAAGTAATATTCCACCGATTGTTGCAAAAAAGCCGATTAACATATTTTCCATAAATACCATTTGCCGAAGTTGTCTGACAGACATCCCTTGGATCATGAGTAAACCGAATTCCTTTTTTCTCGTATTATAAGAAAGAACTCATCGAATATAAACAGCAGCCCTCTGTGCCTGACCGCCGGAAATTTCATACGTACGTTTATTCATAATCCCAGTAATTCCTAGTTTTTCAGCGATTTCCTGTGCTTTTTGTTTCATCTCTTTAACTTTTTTTCATCAAGGGTGAGCGGTAAAACGATATTTTCTTCCACTGAAGTAAGTTAAAATCTTGGAAAACAAATCCTAATTCACGGCTACGGAATTTCGCTAATTGGAAGGTTGTCCCGACACCAACTTCAGATTCCATTTCAACTTTGTGACCTAAGGTGTCTAATGTTTCTTTTGTAAGGTAAAGTCCCATCCCTGTCGACTCGCGAAATTTCCGTCGATTTTCTCCAGTAAAAAAGGGATCAAAAAATTCGGCGTTGATCTGCTTCAGAATACCGATCCCAAAGTCTTTTACTTCGATGATGGCCTCTTTCCCACGTTCGTTGATGGAAATAATAATTTGGTTGCTTTTTTTAGCTGAATATTTTACCGCATTATGAACGAGTTGAGTGAGAATAAAAAATAGCCACTTTTCATCGGTTTTGACTTTGATATTTTCTTTTTCAATCTTCAACTTCGGCTACACTTTATTACGAATATAAAACCGCTTATTATCTCCATTTACCTCATGAACAAGTTTTGCAAGATTAACCGGTTTAATATGAAAATCCTGCTCAATCGTTCTTAACCTCGCCATATAAAGAACCGTATTCAATCCGTTTTTTATTCTTTCCGTGTCTTCGCGAATACTAGAGGACTCCGGTTCATCTAAATTTTGCACTGTAAGTTCGATGACAGATAAAGGTGTTTTCATTTGGTGAACCCATTGATCCATAAATTTTCGATGTTTTTCCTGGTCATCCTTAATGGTTTCTAATTGATTTTGAAAAAGTTTGTATTGGTCACGTAGTAGCACATTTAAAGCTTTGGAATAGGTGCAGCCTCCGTTTGTTGAATACTATTATCTAGTGATTCAAGCGGCATGCTTAATCGTTCGTAAAATTTTTTCCGTGATAAAAAATAGTAAATGAGATAGCAGGCGAGCATGAGTAAATTTAAAAACGCGTTATAAAGAAAGAGTTGGATATCACAATCCCCATCTAACCAAAGAATCGAAAGGACCATGAGTAGTTGAACTACTTGAACGGCAACTAGTAACGAATGTTTTTTAAAAAATAATTTCAATTCTCTTCATCCTTCCATGAAACCTTTAGACGATATCCTGCACCTCTTACCGTTTCCACAACATCTTGTAAACCGAGTTCTTGAAACTTTTTCCGGACACGCGTAATGTTAACATTCAGGGTATTTTCATCAACATAATCCTGGCTATCCTAAAGTTTTTCAAGTAAGTCTTCTCGACCGGCTACCCTTGGATACCGTTCCATTTGTTCGATAATCTCCGTTTCTTTTTTAGATAAGGATACCTTTTCTGAAGCAAAGGATAGTTCCATCCTTTCAGGGAATAATTTAAGACCATCGATTTCGAGTACTCGTTCTTCGTTCCTTGTTGTGTATTCTCCATAGGCGCGATGCAGTTGACTACGGATTTTTAAACAAAATTATAAAGGGAAAAATTTAGTTTTTACCGGCTGGATGAAAAATTTTCACCAGAAATAATATTAGGGCCTACTTCAATAAAAATTGATCATTTTGTATTGTTTAAAAATTTGCTATAATTTGCATTAAACATAATAAGATGGAGAAAGAAGGCGAGAGAGAGAATGAGTCGAACAATTGGGTTTATTGGTTGTGGAAACATTGCAAAGTCGATGATTGCTGGGATCGTGAAATCAAAAAAGGTTAACAGCAATCAAATTATTGCTTCTAACCGTTCCACACCAAGTTTAGTTGAGATGGAGGAACTATACGGAATCAAAACAACAACAAGTAATCTTGAAGTTGCACAAAATGCGGATTTTCTTTTTTTAACGATTACTGCAGATAGTTATGAAGCTGTGATCAGTGAGATTAGAGAAGTCGTACGACCTAGTACGATCATTGTTTCCGTTGCTGCTGGTGAGTCGATTCAAAAAAATGAACAACGTTTCGGACGTCCTGTGAAATTAATTAAGGCGATGCCGAACACGCCTGCGATGGTAAATGAAGGTGTTACTGGACTTGCGGTAAATGAACATGTGACAGAAAGTGATAAAGAAGAGATCAAAGCAATATTTGAGAGCTTTGGAAGAGTGGAATTAGTTGATGAATCATTAATGGATGTTGTTACGGCTGTCGGTGGTTCGTCACCAGCCTTCACATATATGTTTATCGAAGCCCTTGCTGATGGAGCAGTGATGTATGGCATGCCACGGAAACAAGCGTATGTATTCGCTGCTCAAGCAGTATTAGGTGCAGCAAAAATGATGCTTGAAACAAATATTCACCCTGCTGAATTAAAGGATAGCGTTTGTTCACCTGGTGGTACGACAATTGAATCCGTTGCTAGACTTGAAGAACGTGGCCTTCGCTCTGCGGTAATTGAAGCCGTTAAAGTGAATGTAGAAAAAGCGAAACAGATCCACGGGTAATCTAGTAAAATATCATACGATAGAATTTTTTTGGTACAGGGGGACGGGTTCAGTGTTTCATTTTTGAATTTGGTACAAGGGACCCGTCCCCTTGTTTCCCCTTGTTTCATCCCCTTGTTTCATCGAAAAAGCCGAAAATCGAACGAATGATTACGATCCTACCTTTATACATTGTTCGTGTTCCGCGTTATAACTAAAAAATGTTACTTCTTCAAATTTTGTTTTTTTAATAAACTAGAAAAATAGATATCTCTTTATATAAAGAGTGGAAACGTTCCCCCAACAATTCTAGAATTATTTGAAAATAAAATAATATCTCTTTCATCTTTACAGATATGAATATTGTGATATAGTATTCCTATAAAAAACAACTGTATATTACAGGAGGACAGAAGTATGAAAAAAATAGGACTTTTACCAAGAATTATTCTTGCTATTATTCTAGGTCTTATACTTGGTAGTTTCATGCCGGAATGGTTCGTTCGAGCGTTCGCTACATTTAACGGCATTTTTGGTAGTTATTTAAGTTTCGTTATTCCGTTTATTATTATTGGGTTTATCGTTCCGGGGATTGCCCATATGGGACGAAGTGCTGGGAAATTACTCGGTTTATCAACAGTTCTTGCCTATGTTTCTACTATTTTTGCAGGTTTGTTAGCCTTTTTCGTTGGATCTTGGCTTCTACCTTCGTTAACTGATGGAAGTTCATTCCAGTCAGCAAACGAATCTGGTGATTTCCTACTATCCGGCTATTTTGAAGTGGGAATGCCACCATTAATGGAAGTTACAACTGCACTTATTTTTGCTTTCGTAATCGGAATCGGTATTGCTTCGATTAAAGGTAATGTTTTACAAGATGCATTTGATGAGTTCCAAGAGATCGTTGAAAAAGTAATTACTGTAACGATTATTCCATTATTACCATTCCATATTTTTGGTGTATTCCAAAATATGACTCACACTGGTCAAGTTGCAAGCATTATGTCTGTATTCTTAAAAGTTTTCGTACTAATTATTGCGCTTCATATCGTAATGTTATTAATTCAATATTCAACAGCAGGTGCGTTGCATAAGCAAAATCCGTTACGTCTGTTAAAAACTGTATCACCAGCATATTTCACAGCGGTAGGAACACAGTCTTCTTCTGCAACAATTCCGGTAACACTTGCTTCTGTTAAAAAGACAACAATCCGTGAACAAGTAGCAGATTTCTGTGTACCATTATTTGCAACAATTCATTTATCTGGAAGTGTAATTACCCTTGTAACTTGTTCATTAGGTGTTATGCTATTAAGTGGTTGGGACATCAGCTTTTCTAGTTACTTCCCATTCATCTTAATGCTTGGTGTAACTTTAGTTGCTGCGCCTGGTGTACCTGGTGGAGCGGTTATGGCAGCGATTGGTATTATGAAAACAATGCTTGGATTTAACGAGCTAATGTTATCATTGATGCTCGCATTATATTTAGCACAAGATAGTTTCGGTACTGCAACAAACGTAACAGGTGATGGTGCATTAGCGATGATCGTAGATAAGTTTTCTAAAAAAGATAAAGATGAATCAGCTCAACAGTCTGCATAATCTAATATAATGAAAAAATCCGCTCTTAATTTAGGGCGGATTTTTTATTTTAAAAAAGTATTACTTAAAAAATGGCCAACATCTTATAAAAATGTTGGCCAAAATAATGTTATTTTTCAATAGCAACTTGTTCTTGTTTTACATTAAGTGATTTTAAGAACCGATCGATACGGATTATAGCCTCTTGTAGTTGTTCCATTGATGTAGCATAGGAACAACGAATGTATCCTTCGCCACTTTCTCCAAAAGCATTTCCTGGTACGACAGCAACCCGTTCTTTTTTCAATAATTGTTCAGCGAATTCTTGTGACGTTAAGCCGGTATTTTTTATTGATGGAAAAACATAAAACGCTCCACCTGGCGTATGACATTCCAAGCCAATTTCATTTAACGATGAAACGATATAATTTCTTCTTCTACGGTAACTTCGTTGCATTTCTTCTACTTGATCTTTACCGTTACGTAATGCTTCAATGGCACCGTGTTGTAACATATGTGGTGCACACATTGTTGTATATTGATGAATTTTTAACATCGCTTGAATGAGAGCTTCAGGCGCAGCAACATAACCTAAACGCCATCCAGTCATTGCAAAGGCTTTGGAAAATCCATTAATTGTAATTGTTCGTTCATACATACCCGGAAGAGATGCCATACTCACGTAATCTTCATCGTATGTAAGCTCGGCATAAATTTCATCAGTAATGACAACTAAATTATGTTTAATTGCTACTTCAGCAATTTTTGTTAAATCATCTTTATTTAAAAATGTTCCTGTCGGATTATTTGGTGAACAAATTAAAATTGCCTTTGTGTTTGGTGTTAAAGCTTCTTCAATTTGTTCTGGTGTCACTTTAAAGCCATTTTCAGCCTTCGTTCCTACTTGTACAGGTTTTCCACCTGCAAGGGTAACAAGGGCTGGATAAGAAACGAAAGCCGGTTCAATGATCAACACTTCTTCCCCGGGGTTGAGAATTGCACGAAAAGCTAAATCAAGTGCTTGGCTCGCTCCAATTGTGACTATAATTTGATTTTTAGGATCATACTCGATGTTGAAGCGGTTTTTTAAATAATTGGAAATTTCTTGACGCAATTCGAGTAGACCAGGGTTTGCTGTATATGATGTGTAACCTTCCTCGATTGAGGCGATTGTTTCATCTCGAATGCTCCACGGAGTAATAAAATCCGGTTCACCAACCCCAAGAGAGATTACATTTTCCATTTGCGCAGCCACATCGAAAAACTTCCGAATCCCCGATGGTGGAAGTTCAGCCGCAGTTTTTGATAAAAATTGATTTACGTCTATCATGGTGATACCACCATTCTCCGGTCTTTATTTTCTTTACCCTCAATAATGACACCATCATGTTTATATTTTTTCAAAATAAAATGAGTCCTTGTTGAAACAACGCTATCGATTGTTGATAATTTTTCAGAAACAAATGTTGCAACTTCTTTTAAAGACTTTCCTTCTACGGTTACAGATAAGTCAAAAGCACCTGACATTAAGTATACTGAGGAAACTTCAGGGAAACGGTAAATTCTTTCTGCTACTTCATCAAAGCCGACTCCACGTTTCGGTGTTACGTTTACCTCGATCATCGCAATTACGTTTTCTTGACCTTCAACTTTGGACCAGTCAATGATGGCCGGGTAGCTAACGATCACTTTATTTTCTTCTAACTTCTTAATAATTTCTTCAACTTTTTCTTCACTTAGTTGCGTTTGTTTCGCAATAACTCCTGTTGAAAGACGGTGATTTTCTTCTAAAATATATAAAATCTCCAGCTCTTCTTTAGTTAGCTTCATACAAATCCTCCTTATTTGCGTAAACCACTGTTACATAATAGTTGTAATAGGACTATCTTTCAATATTTTTTGTTACTTTACAAATTACTAAAATGGTAAAATAATTTACTAAAGAATACAAGTGAATTTTTATTGAATTGTAATATAGAATTCACTATTCTTATAAAAAGACAATCGAATACAGTCCTATTTAATTTTAGTTGTATTATAACAATAACAGAAAAATGATAATTTGTAATGTTTTTATGATTGAAAAAGAAATGTTGTACTTGAAAATGAAGAAAATAGTAGGGTGTTGTTATATAACAGCGTGAAAGGTGTGGAATGTTTTATGGTTGATGTGAGGGACGAAAAGGTTTTTATGGAAAAAGAAGACGGGATCGCGACGATTTATATTAATCGGCTGGAAAAAAGAAATGCATTGTCGTATGACATGTGGGAAAAAATGATTGAGTTTGTTGATTTATGTAGTGAGGTTGATGAAGTTAACGTTATTATTTTTAGAAGTACAACGGATCAAGCTTTTTCAGCAGGTGCGGATATTAGTGAATTTAAAACGATTCGCTCAACGGTCGACGGTGTAATCAAGTATGGTGAAGTAACTTCAGGGTTGGAACGGAAAATTGCCGAATGTCCGAAGCCAACTATTGCGATGATTCAAGGTTTTTGTGTAGGCGGTGGCTGTGAAATTGCAGTAGCTTGTGATTTTCGCTTTTCCGATGAAACGGGGAAGTTTGGAATTACCCCTGCGAAATTAGGAATCGTATATGATACAGCAGCGACGAAACATTTAGTTGATTTAGTAGGGCCTGCCAATGCGAAGGATATTTTATTTACCGGACGTATTTTCCCAGCAGAAGAAGCGTTACAGATGGGATTAATTAACCGGATTGTGCCGGCTGAAGAGTTGGAACGGGTGACGTATGAATATGCGCGGATGATTGGAGAAAATGCGCAAATATCTGTGCGGGCTTCGAAACAGATTGTGCGTCACGTTTTACAAGGCGCAACAGAAGATAATGAAGAAATTAAGCAACTGATTATGGAGTCCGTTCAGTCGGAGGAATATCGGGACCGAGTTCGCGCGTTTTTGAATAAAGGGAAAGCGTAGAGTGAGTGTTTTGGAAGAAATGCTTTTACGTGCCGTCTAAAAGACAAATGAATGAGGTTACTTCAGTTTGATGTCTATTATCGAGGCTGTAAAAGACAAAGTGTTGTTTAATTTTGTGAAAAATGTCTTTTACAGTGCCTCAAAAGGACAAAGTACAGAGGGAATTTCTAAAAAATGTCTTTTATGTTGCCTCAACAGGACAAAGTGCAGCGGAAAAATACGTAAAAAGTCTTTTAGGAAGGGTATAAAGGACAAAGTTACAATAAAATTAAAGAAATATGTCTTTTATGGAACTTCAAAAAGACAAAAGGCAAGAAAGATTAAGTGATTCGTTTTTTACAAGTCATCTAAAAGATAAATTTCCAATTAAATTTTTATGAAGGGTCCTTTATAATAATCACAATGCAAACATAACCCCCATAGTAAAAAAATGATTGAACAACCATTCATTTTTTTGTTGCGTAATTTCAGAAAATACTTAATAATGGAAATAAGGTTGTGGTAAATCTAAATAAGGTTGTGGTAAATCTAAATAAGGTTGTGGTAAATCTAAATAAGGTTGTGGTAAATCTAAATAAGGGGGATAACAATGGACTTAAAAAATGTTGTAGCTGTCGTCACTGGTGGAGCTTCGGGTTTAGGAGAAGCCACAGTTAGGCAAATTGTTGCAAATGATGGTAAGGCTGCAATTCTTGATTTGAATGAAGAAAAAGGTCAAGCGTTATCGAACGAATTAGGAGCATCTACCATTTTTATAAAAACGGATGTGACTGACGGAGCGAGCGTTCAGTCGGCACTTGATAAAGCAATCGAGCATTTCGGCAAAGTAAATGTCCTTGTTAACTGTGCGGGGATTGCAATTGCGAAGAAAACATTAGGAAAAAGTGGTGCCCATAATCTAGAATCTTTTTCAAAAGTGATTCAAGTGAACTTAATTGGCACATTCAATGCCATTCGACTTGCAAGTGAAAAAATGTCCACGAATGAACCAAACGAACAAGGTGAGCGCGGGGTGATCATTAACACAGCTTCAGTAGCTGCTTTTGAAGGACAGATGGGTCAAGCAGCTTATAGCGCATCAAAAGGTGGCGTAGTGGGGATGACGCTACCAATTGCACGAGACTTAGCAAGCCTTGGTATTCGCGTGATGACTATTGCACCGGGTTTGTTTGAAACACCATTGTTTGCTAGTTTACCAGAAAAAGCCCGTGAAGCTTTAGGTAAAATGACTCCTTTCCCACAACGGCTTGGGAAACCAAGTGAATATGCTCAATTAGTACAAAGTATTATTGAAAATTCCATGTTAAACGGTGAAGTCATTCGTCTAGATGGGGCCATCCGTATGCAACCAAGATAAATTACAAATCTAGTTTTACAAAAATCGCACAAAAACTTAGCTTTTCGCACACTTTTACCATGGTTTCGCACGAAAAATCCTACTTTCGCACAACTTTTCTGTTTTTCGCACAGTTTTAAAACAAAATCGCACAATCTTAACCCGACACAAATTAAAAATCACATTTCTAAACAAAAGAAAGCGCTTAACTAAACGAACAAAGGGGGTAATTCAAAATGAGCAGACCATATTTAACAGAAGAACATGAAATTTTTCGCCAATCACTTAGAAAATTTTTAGAAAAAGAAGCGTATCCCTACTATGAAGAATGGGAGAAAAATAAAGAGGTCCCGCGTTCCTTTTGGAAAAAGCTCGGTGAACAAGGGTATCTTTGCCCACAAGTAGATGAAAAATACGGTGGATTTAATGCGGACTTCGGTTTTGCTGTTGTTTTAAATGAGGAAATGGAAAAAGTCGGCTCTGGCATGGTTGGTATCGGTCTTCATAGTGATATAACGATTCCATACATTGAATCCTACGGTACTGAGGAACAAAAAGAACGGTGGCTACCAGGTGCGGTAAGTGGGGATCTCATTTCAGCCATAGCAATGACAGAACCTGGTGCTGGCTCGGATTTACAAGGTGTAAAAACAACGGCGATTGCTGATGGGGACCACTATATTATTAATGGTGAAAAAACGTTTATTACGAACGGGTACTCGGCGGACTTAGTTGTCGTCGTTTGTAAAACGGATCCGAATGCAAAGCCTGCCTACAAAGGGATTAGCTTAATCGTTGTGGAAGCTGGAACACCAGGTTTTAAAAAGGGGAAAAAGTTAGAAAAACTTGGTCAACATGCAAATGATACGAGTGAATTAATTTTTGAAGATGTACGGGTGCCAAAATCGAATCTTCTCGGTGAAGAAGGAAAAGGCTTTTATTATTTAATGGAAAAATTACAACAGGAAAGGTTAATGGTGGCAATTCAAGCCCAGGCAGCAGTAGAACGAATGCTTGAGATAACAATGGATTACGTAAAACAAAGAGAAGCATTCGGTCAAACAATTAGTAAGTTCCAAAATACCCAGTTTAAAATCGCTGAAATGGCAACAGAAATTAAAATTGGACGCACCTTTTTAGATCAATTAATTGTTGACCATATGAAACAGAAAGACATTGTCACAGAGGTCTCCATGGCAAAGTGGTGGATTACCGATTTGGCTAAAAAGGTTGCTACGGAATGTTTACAACTTCATGGTGGGTACGGATATATGGAAGAATACGAGATTGCTAGACGATATCGTGATGTGACCGTTACTTCGATTTATGCCGGGTCGAATGAAATTATGAAGTATATTATTGCGAAAAATTTGGGGCTGTAAGCGATTGGGCGGAAGAATTTTTTACTGCAATAAAGGCTAATGATTTTTTTAAAATGGAAAAAAGGGGTGTTTCAATTGCGGGAAGCGGTCATTGTTGAAGGGGTAAGGACACCTGTCGGGAGAAGGAACGGTGTATTAAGTGGGATTCGTGCTGAAGATTTAGCAGCGTTGCCACTTCAAGAAGTTGTTAAACGTGCGGGAATTTCACCTGACTTAGTGGAGGACGTAATTTTAGGGTGCGTTTCACAAGTAGGGGAGCAATCTTTTGATATTGCTCGTGTGGCGGCATTAATCGCAGGGTTTCCAATTGAAGTACCAGGGACAACGATTGATAGACAATGTGGCTCAAGCCAGCAAGCGGTTCATTTCGCAGCGCAAGCGATCATGAGTGGCGATATGGATGTCGTCATTGCTGGTGGCGTTGAAAGTATGTCACGGGTTCCGATGTTTTCCGATCGTCAAGACGTTGATTTTCCAGAGTCATTAACTTCGAAGTATGAAATGATCAATCAAGGTTTATCTGCAGAGCGGATTGCAGAAAAGTGGAATTTTAGTAAAGAAGAATTAGATGAATTTTCTTTAGAAAGTCATCGTCGGGCCATCGTCGCACAAGATGAAGGACGTTTTGAAAAAGAAATTATTCCGGTAGAAGTGACGTTACCGGACGGAACGAAAACCGTTGTTCGTCATGATGAAGGTCCAAGAAGAGATTCGTCGTTGGAAAAGTTGGCTGGATTAAAACCATCTTTCCAAGAAGATGGAAAAATAACAGCTGGAAACTCAAGTCAAATTAGCGACGGAGCGGCAGCGATTTTACTCATGTCCCGTGAAAAAGCTGAAGAACTTGGGATGAAGCCAAAATTCCGAGTTGTGGCCCGGACAGTGGTTGGATCTGACCCAACATTAATGTTAACTGGTCCAATTCCAGCGACAGAAAAGGTGTTAAAGAAAGCTGGATTAACGATTGATGATATCGATGTGTTTGAAGTGAACGAGGCTTTTGCTCCGGTTCCGCTAGCATGGCTTAAAGAAACAGGTGCAGATCCTGCGAAGTTGAATCCAAACGGTGGCGCCATTGCCTTAGGTCACCCACTCGGTGCAAGTGGAGCTTGCTTAATGTTAACGATGATGTCAGAACTAGAAAGAACAGGAGGACGTTACGGATTGCAAACAATGTGTGAAGGACACGGGATGGCAAACGCCACCATCATCGAACGCCTATAGTGCAACACAGGGACAGGTCCCTCGTTCCATTTGATACAGGGGTTTCATTTGGTACAGGGGGACGGGTCCCTTGTACCATCGGTGTGATGAAACACGGGGACAGCCCCCTCAATTCAGCTGCGCATGAAACACGGGGACAACCCCCTCGATTCAGCTGCGCATGAAACACGGGGACAACCCCCCTCGATTCAGCTGCGGAGGGACAGGTTCATTGTCTCAATTTCCTGATTTTTGGTACACCGGACCTGTCCCCTTGTACCACCCCTGTCAGCGAGAAGTACAAAAAACTTTTAACTTATAAAAGAAAAGGGGGCATTCTATGCCATTACACTCTATCCGTGTACTTGATCTATCTCGTTTACTGCCAGGTCCATTTTGTACGATGATTTTGGCAGATTTCGGTGCAGAAGTAATTAAAATTGAAGAACCAAAACTTGGCGATTATGCCCGTTTTTATGAACCGAAAGTTGATGAATATGGAGCAATGTTTCATTCGTTAAATCGCAATAAGAAAAGTGTTACCCTCAATTTAAAAGATGAAGAAGGTAAGCAGAAATTTTTACAACTTGTAAAAGATGCGGATGTACTTGTTGAGTCTTTCCGTCCTGGTGTTATGGAGCGCCTTGGTCTTAATTATGAAATTTTAAAAGAACTTAATCCACGTCTCATTTATTGTGCCATCACGGGCTACGGGCAAACCGGACCGTATGCGAAACTCCCAGGTCACGATATAAATTTTATTAGTTATACAGGCCTCCTCCATTTAATGGGCGAGCGCGACGGAAAACCACTCGTTCCAGCTGTACAAGTAGGTGATATAGGTGGCGGTGCCTACCCAGCTGTTGTTGGGATTCTTTTAGCATTACAAGAACGGGAAAAATCCGGGGAGGGTCAGTTTGTCGATATTTCAATGTTAGATGGCGTACTCTCCTGGCTACAAGCAACGTTACCTAATTACTTGATGTCTGGAGAAGAAGTTCAACGTGGTGAACAAATGTTGTCCGGTAGTTTAGCTTGTTATGAAGTTTACCAAACAAAGGATCGTCGCTGGTTATCGGTTGGTGCCCTTGAACCGAAGTTTTGGCAAACGTTTTGCGAAACAATAGGTAAACTCGATTTTATTGAAAAGTTAAACGCTCCAATCGATGAGCAATACCGAATGAAACATGAGATCCAGTCCATTATTTTTACAAAAAACCTCGATGAATGGATGGAACTTTTTAAAAACGTAGAAGCCTGTGTATCCCCAGTATTAGATTTTTCAGAAGTTGTTGAACATCCACAAGTACAGGCACGTGAAATGATTTTAGAAAAACATAACCAAAAGTATATTGGTATACCCATTAAACTATCAAGAACACCAGGAGCAATTAAAACAAAAGCACCAAACCTTGGTGAACATAATGATGAATTTTTTAAAAATGAATAGGAGGAAAAAATATGGCTAAAGAAAAAATCGCGAAATTTAGAGAACAATGCGAACTACCTGTAATTATGGCACCAATGTTTTTAATTAACGATCCAAATATGGTACTACGTGCCTGTGAAAGTGGGATTGTCGGAACATTTCCAGCTCTAAATGCTCGTACAAAGGACATTCTCGATGATTGGTTAAACGAAATTACTACTAAGTGGGCACGGTTGAAAGAAGCAAATCCAGATAAAAAGATTGCACCGTGGGGTATAAACTTCATAAGTCACAGAACGAATAAGCGTTTCAAAGAAGACTTGGAGTTAATTGAAAAATATCAACCACCACTTGTCATTACTTCCCTAGGTGATCCGAGTCCAGTTGTAAAAATCGTCCATGAATATGGTGGTCTCGTACTCTCTGATGTTATTAATATTAAATTTGCAAAAAAAGCCCTTGAAAAAGGTTCAGACGGATTAGTTTTAGTTACTGCAGGAGCAGGTGGGCATGGAGGCACATACAACCCAATCGCCTTTATTCATGAGGTAAAAGAGTTTTTCGATGGACCAATTGTTTTAGCAGGTGGATTATCGAAGGGTGAAGATATTTTAGTTGCTGAAATATTAGGAGCTGACTTTGCTTACCTAGGTTCTCGTTTTATCCCAGCTGTTGAAAGTAAAGCCGTTGATGCATATAAGGAAATGATTTTAGAATCCGGAATTGAAGATATTATTTATACAGACACGTTCAGTGGCATTAATGCGAACTATTTAATTCCAAGTATTGAAAAAGCAGGCTTAGATCCTTATAACTTACCTAAGAAAGATGAAGTTGACTTATCTAACTTGTCTAATCCTAATATTCGTGCATGGCGAGATATTTGGGGAGCTGGACAAGGAATCGGGTCCATTAAGAAAATCCAAACTGTCGCTGAAATTGTTGAAGAACTAAAGCTGCAATATGAAGAAGCGAAAGCTAAGGTAGCACAAGGAACTCATGTTGCTACTCAGAAATAATTAGTTGGCGTTCGTGAAGTCAATTTTAAATATTCGAATCGAATGAATGCTCAATCATTGTTTGTCTTGATGGATACGTTTAGATCTTGTGCAGTTTAGTGAGAAGCGTAGTTTAGGTGCGCTGTCGATGACAAAATTGGTTGAGATTTCGCTTGAAGTGTCCGTGAGAGCGGTTCTCGACGACAAATTAGATTAGAAATTAGCTCAAAATGTCTCCGAGAGTAGTTCTCGATGACAAATTAGATTAGAAATTAGCTCAAAATGTCTTCGAGAGAGGCTTTCGATGACAAAAAGGTGAAGAAATTAGTTCAAAATGTCTTCGAGATTGGTTCTCGATGACAAATTAGATTAGAGATTAATTCAAAATGTCTTCGAGATTGGTTCTCGATGACAAATTAGATTAGAAATTAGCTCAAAATGTCTCCGAGAGTAGTTCTCGATGACAAATTAGATTAGAGATTAGCTCAAAATGTCTCCGAGAGTAGTTCTCGATGACAAATTAGATTAGAGATTAGCTCAAAATGTCTTCGAGAGCGGCTTTCGATGACAAAAAGATAAAGAAATTAGTTCAAAATGTCTTCGAGAGTAGTTCTCGATGACAAGTTAGATTAGAGATTAATTCAAAATGTCTTCGAGATTGGTTCTCGATGACAAATTAGATTAGAAATTAGCTCAAAATGTCTCCGAGAGTAGTTCTCGATGACAAATTAGATTAGAGATTAATTCAAAATGTCTTCGAGAGTAGTTCTCGATGACAAATTAGATTAGAAATTAGCTCAAAATGTCTCCGAGAGAGGCTTTCGATGACAAAAAGGTGAAGAAATTAGTTCAAAATGTCTCCGAGAGAGGCTTTCGATGACAAAAAGATAAAGAAATTAGTTCAAAATGTCTTCGAGAGAGGCTTTCGATGACAAAAAGGTGAAGAAATTAGTTCAAAATGTCTCCGAGAGTAGTTCTCGATGACAAATTAGATTAGAGATTAGCTCAAAATGGCTTCGAGAGCGGCTTTCGATGACAAAAAGGTGAAGAAATTAGTTCAAAATGTCTTCGAGATTGGTTCTCGATGACAAAATCAGCTCAGTTGTTGTACGAAATGTCCCTGAGACCTATTCTCACGGACAAAACTTGGAAGAAAACGATTCGTAATGTCTTCGAAGATTTACCCCATTTAACATACAAAATTTTATAAAGAAAAAGCCAAGAGGTGATTTCAATGTCGGAAGTAATTCAAGTAAAAAAGGAAAATAATATTGCCTATATTACAATGAATCGTCCTGATAAATTAAATGCACTGTCTGTTGAGTTATCTGCCCAACTAAATAGAGCAATACGTGAGGCTGACGAAGATCCAGAAGTTAAAGTGATTATTTTAAGTGGGGCAGGTCGAGCTTTTTGTGCCGGTGGCGATATCGGTACATTCCAAAAAGTTAATAGTGTCGCAGATATGTTGAAATATATGACAGAAGTGGTTGAAATTCAAAAGACAATTAAAAGTGCGAAAAAGTATGTTATTAGTGCTGTTCACGGGTATGCGGCTGGAGCAGGATTCAGTGTGGCGTTGGCGTCGGACTTTATCGTTGCCCATCAAGAAGCGAAGTTTGCAATTAGCTTCAATAATATTGGCCTTATTCCAGATCTTGGTCTCGTGAAAAATTTATCGGAGGTCGTCCCACCTCAAGTGGCGAAGGAATGGATTTCATCAGCGAGAAGCATTTCAGCAGAGGAAGGTTACCAACGTGGTTTTGTAAATCGAATTGCAGAAAATGATGTGATTGAAGAAGCAACGGAATTTACCCAATTTATTATAAGTGGCCCTCCTATTGCGAATCAATTTGTAAAATATTTAGTGAATCATGCGACTGAATTGACAAACGAAACTTTTACAATGCAAGAAAATACGGTGCAAGCGTTACTGTTTCAAACGTTGGATCATAAAGAAGGTGTCCGAGCATTTTTTGAAAAAAGAAAACCTGAATTTAAGGGGGAATAATTAGTAGACAATCACTTTCAAAAAAGGATGGTTGTCTTTTATCAAAAAGAGTATGAGCAACCCAATAGCGCACTGTCTAGCAGTAAAAATATTAAATAAAGGTGGCTATGAGTATGCTAGAAGAGATTGGCTTGAAACGAATTCGGTTAGATTTGCCCTTTCGTTTGAATCACGTGAACTGTTTCCTTGCCGAGGGACCAACTGGTTGGATTGTCATTGATGCCGGGCTTCATAACGAACAAACGGTGAGAAGATGGGAAGAGGAACTACAAGGATTAGAGGTATCGGATATTTATATTACTCATTATCACCCGGATCATTTTGGTTATGCCGGTGGACTTCAACAAAAGACAGGTGCTAAAGTATCGATGTCTCAAACAGATGCAGAAGATGGTTTGATGGCTTGGGAGGATTCATTTTTATCCACATTGCAAGCGAATTATAAAAAGGCAGGAGTACCTGATAAAACGGCTATAGCGATGGCAGATAATACCGGTTCATTTAAACCTCGGGTAACACCTTATCCAGAAATTAGCCATTATTTTAAAGAAGGAGAAAAGGTTCAAATTGGAAAGCTGGAGTATGAAATATTTTTTACCCCAGGTCATTCGGATGGACTGATAGTCTTTTTTAATAAAGAAAAAAGTGTTTTATTATCAACAGACCATATTTTACCGAAAATTACACCGAATATTAGTTACTGGTTCCACGGTGATCCAAATCCATTACTGACCTACTTTAAATCTCTAGACAAAATAAAGCAGCTCGATGCGGAATACGTCATTCCATCCCATCGGGAGCCTTTTACAAACGCGAATAAGCGTATTGAAGAGATAAAAGCTCACCACAAAGAACGGATTGAGAGGACACTTGAGGCAATTCAACAAGAAGGGACAGTTCATGACGTGTGTAAAGTTCTTTTCCCTTTTATTGAAACGATTCATGAAACCCGCTTTGCAGTAGGTGAAACCTTAGCTCATCTAGAATATTTACGTTTCAAGGGGGAGTGTAAGCGGGAATTAGTGGATGGGAAGTACGTGTATTTTGTTTAATTTGTTTTATAGTTTTGTTTATTAGACAAAATGAAAAAAGTTTGTTATAGTCATGGTAACTTAATAAGTGCACTAGGGGCGCCGGCCGGCTGAGAAGTACCCTTTGAACCTGATCTAGTTCATACTAGCGTAGGGAAGTGTAACATATTCATGTTTGCATACATTTGAAAATGAAAACAATTATGTTACCATTTCCCCGCGTCGATAAAGATTGCGGGGGGTTATTTTTGTAAAATAAGTAATTGCATGCGCGCGCAAATTTTAAAAACTGAATATGGGAATCTAACAAGCTACTAGGGGCGCCATATGGCTGAGAAGTACCCTTCGAACCTGATCTAGTTCGTACTAGCGTAGGGAAGTAGTGTCGGAATTCGAATCTTTGTATCGATATTACGCCACTTCTCTATGTTGGGAAGTGGCATTTTAATTTTATTTGAAACAGGGGGACGGGTCCCTCGTTCCAAAATGGAATGCAACACCGTGAAAGAGTGAAACATGGGGACGGGTCCCTCGTTCCAAAATGAAAATGAAACACCGAACCCGTCCCCCTGTACCACCTCTGTACAAATGAAAGGAGAATTGTAATGGAAAAGACAATGACTTTTACTGACAGATTATTTAAGAACGTACAACCGATTTGGGAGAAAAATCATAATCATCCGTTCGTTCAAGAGTTAGGGAAAGGAACTTTAGATAAGGATAAATTTATTCATTATATGAAGCAAGATTATGTGTATTTAATTGACTATTCGAAGTTGTTTTCAATCGCTGTTACGAAAGCACCAAACCTTGAAACGATGCAGAAGTTCACACAAGTACTTCATGATACTTTACATTTTGAAATGGAATTACACCGCCAGTTTGCAGCTGAATTTGGCATTACAGATGAAGAGTTAGAAGCGACAAAGCCAACGCCGGTAAACGTTGCTTATACATCCTATATGCTAACGGCGGCTCATAATGGTAGTTTAGCGGAAGTTGTTGCTTGTTTACTTCCTTGTGCTTGGGATTATTGGGAAATTGGTAAGTTACTGAGAAAACAATATGGTGACATATTGGCATCAAACCCTTACCGTAAGTGGGTTGAAACATATGACTCTGAGACTTTTGGTGAAGGTGCGAAGGCCCTTATTCAACTTATGGATGAATTAGCGGAAGGAAAACCAGAAAGAGAATTAGCTGTTTTAGAGAAACATTTCCAAATGACATCGAAATATGAATATTTATTCTGGGATATGAACTATTACAAACAAGATTGGCCAATTTAATTTGAAATACAGGGGCGGAGGGGCCCGTCTGATTCTAAATTGAAATGTTTTGGTGGGTCTCCCAATGAAAGAATGAAACACGAGAATGAAACACGGGGAAACACGGGGACGGGTCCCTCGTACCAAAATGAAAATGGGAATGAAACACGGGGACGGGTCCCTCGTACCAAAATGAAAATGGAACACCGAACCCGTCCCCCTGTACCAAAGGGGGTGCGAGAAGTGAATAAAACGAGAAAAATAACGTACACAGCCATTATTGCGGGACTTACGACAGCAACAAGTACACTCATTTATATCCCGTTAGGTTTTGCGAAAATTTTCCCTATCCAACATTTTGCAAATGTTATCTCTGCAGTTTTGTTAGGACCGTGGTATGCGGTAATTCAAGCGTTTCTCACATCGACATTACGAAACATGATGGGGACAGGGAGTTTATTTGCTTTTCCAGGTAGTATGATTGGAGCCTTTTTAGCAGCGATTGTTTTTGCAAAAACAAAAAGGATGTCCTTTGCTGCATTAGGTGAGGTCGTTGGTACGGGAATTTTAGGTGCCATGGCTACGTATCCAATTGGTTTACTCTTTTTAGGGCAAGAAGCGACGTTATTCGGTTTAGTACCAAGCTTTTTAATGTCGTCCTTTGCCGGTGCATTACTAGCCTACAGTTTACTGAAAGTAATGAGTAGAAATAAAGTGATAGGAGGTTTAATTTATGAAAACAGCACTTACAATCGCGGGTTCTGATTCCGGAGGCGGGGCAGGCATTCAAGCTGATCTAAAAGCTTTTTCGGCAAATGGGGTTTATGGCATGTCGGTCATTACTGCAGTGACCGCCCAAAATACGGTGGAAGTTCGATCTGTTCAAGATATTGATACGGACATTATTCGTGATCAGATTGAAGCAGTATTTGATGATATTCAGGTTGATGCGGTTAAAATAGGAATGTTATCAAAGCCAGAAACAATTGAAGTTGTTATTGAAGGATTGAAAAAGTATAAACCGTCGTTTATCGTTCTTGACCCGGTCATGGTATCAAAAGGCGGTCATCATCTATTACAACCAGAAGCAGTTGAAAAATTAAAAGAGTTGTTACCACTTGCGACAGTGATTACACCAAATATTCCGGAAGCAGAAGTGCTGACTGGGCTTTCGATTACGAATTTGGATGATATGAAAAAAGCTTGTGAAAAGATTTATGAACTTGGAGTAAAAACAGTTCTTTTAAAGGGGGGACACCTTAACGGCGAGCCTAACGATTTATTTTACGATGGTCAAACGTTCCATTTAATTGAAGGAAAAAGATTCTATACAAAAAATACCCATGGCACAGGTTGTACACTATCTGCGGCGATTGCGGCAAACTTAGCGAAGGGAATGTCCTTGCTAGATGCAGTTCAAAAGGCGAAATGTTATATCAGTGTAGCTATCGAACATAGTCTTGATTTAGGACATGGTCATGGACCAACTCATCATTTTTACCAACTGTATAAAAAGGAGTTGGCTTTTAATGAATAAAACAGAAGCAAAGTTGTTATTTGAAAAAGTAAAAGCAGAACAGCCACTTGTTCACTTTTTGACAAATACGGTGACAATCAATGATTGTGCCAATGTTACGTTAGCAATTGGAGCATCACCGGTGATGGCGAATGAAATAAACGGAATTGAAGAGATGACAAATCTTGCCCAAGCCCTTGTCATTAATATGGGTACGATTACGGAACAAGTCTATGAATCTATGATTCGAGCCGGTAAAGCGGCGAATAAAAAAGGAATCCCTGTCATATTGGACCCGGTAGGTGCCGGAGCCACGACTTATCGTACAGAATTAGCACTTGACTTTTTAAAACGAGTAAAGGTCTCTATCATAAAAGGAAATGCCTCTGAACTTTATACTTTAATTGGTGGGGATGCGGTGACGAAGGGTGTCGATGCAGGTGTTATCCCAATTTCTAACAAAGAATTGGCTCAGGAAGCTGCCATTAGGTTCGGGAATGTCGTTGTTGTAAGCGGAGCTATTGATGCGATATCTGATGGAGAGAAAGTTGTTCAAGTGGAAAATGGTGATGAGTGGTTACCGCGTTTAACGGGAACGGGTTGTATGGCGGCAGGCGTAATTGGATGTTTTGCCGGAGTAACGGATGATTATTTTACGGCTGCTTCCGTTGGTATTTCTGTTATAGGTTTAGCGGGAGAATTAGCAAAAAAGGCAATTTTAAGTCATGAAGGAATTGGTACTTTCCGTGTCAAATTCATGGATGCGATCTTCCGGATGGATGGTGATATTTGGGCAGAAGGAGTACGTTTATCATGAACATGGATTACAGCTTATATTTAGTGACGGATGAGTCAGTTCCTACAAATCAATTATTACGCGTCGTTGGGGAAGCCGTTGAAGGTGGAGTAACCCTTGTTCAATTAAGGGAAAAAAGATCTGAAGGAAAAGTTTTTTATGAAAAGGCGTTAAAATTAAAGCAATTTCTAAAGGAAAATTATGCACATATACCCCTTATTATAAACGATCGAGTGGATATCGCTTTAGCTGTTGAGGCAGACGGTGTTCATATCGGACAGAAGGATATTCCTGTTACAGCTGTTCGGAAAATTATACCTGAATCAATGATTGTTGGTGTATCTGTCTCAAACGTTACAGAAGCAAAGGAAGCTGAGAAAAATGGTGCTGATTATCTCGGTGTCGGTCCAGTATATTGGACAAAAACGAAGAAAGAAAAAGAAGCGTTGCCAGAAGGAACGTTAGAAGAGGTTGCAAAAAGCGTCTCCATTCCGGTCGTTGCCATCGGTGGTTTAAAAGTGCATAATATCGAAACGGTGCGGAGTGAATATGTCGCTGGAATTGCTGTAGTGTCTGGAATTATGCAAGCGGAAAACCCGAGGGAAGCGGCAGAGGCGTATCGAAAGAGCTGGTGTGATTAATAATTAATAGGGAAGGGACGACGTTTTAGTTGTCCCTCTTTTAATCTATTAGTCTACCTATTTCGATTATTTAATAAAAGAATTGCGAACCCGATAATAATAAAAACCACGGCCACAATATAAGGGACTGTTGAATTAAGGGCTATTATAAAGCCGGATATGGATATGGCGATACTCGTTAACCCAAGTAAAATAGTGCCTGCAATTAAAAAAATCGCACCGATGGCATCGTTTCTATTCAAGGATTTCCCTCCTTTTCTTATTTTTTATTTTTAAAATTTTCTTACAATAATATTATAGTTAGTGTCACAATATTATTCAATTAAAATTTTAGTAACTTTACATGAAAAACTACGAACAAAGAAATATGTTTCAATGTATGTTAATATAAGAACATAATCGAACTTAAAATTGCTACATAAAGGAGACGAATATGAGCTATAAAATTCTTTTTCTCGATATTGATGGCACAATTTTAAAACCTGATCACACGTATACAGAATCGACAAAGGAAGCAATTAAACAAGTTAAAGCTAAAGGGATTGAAGTGTTTTTTGCAACAGGTCGCCCGTTACATGAAATAGAAGATTTAGCAGAAGAGTTAGAAATAGAGTCGGGAATTGGTTACAATGGCGGCTATGCAAAATATAAAGGTGAAATGATTGTTAATGATGCTTTTCGTCCAGAATTAGTCGAAGAAATTAGCAGCCTTGCTAAAGAGTTAGGAAATGAGCTCATTTTTTATACATTAGGTACAAATTACCTTACTGATCCTGAAGATCCAGAAATGGAATACTTTATTGATCTCTTTACAATGAAGAAAAACGCACGAGTACCAGAAGATTTTTCTGAAGCAGTATACGGACTTTCTTCGATAAAAGTGCTACCAGAACATGTTGCCCATTATGAAAAATTTGATGAATTGTATATGAGCCCTGTTAACGTAGGTCGCTTAAAAAATTCATATGATTTTATTCAAAAGAAAACGAATAAAGGCACAGCGATTCAACAGGTGTTAGAAAAACTGAACATCTCTCCGGATGAAGCAATTGCTTTTGGTGACGGGATGAACGATAAAGATATGCTACAACTAGTCGGTCATAGCTTTGCCATGGGGAACGCTCATCCTGACGTTTTCCAATATGCGAAATACAAAACAACTTCTGTTAATGAAGACGGTATCTATAACGGCCTCAAAGAACTTGGCTTAGTTAAATAGTGGTACAGGGGGACAGGTCCCTTGTTTCATTTTGAAAATTGGTACACGGGGACGGGTCCCATAGCCATCAAGTTTACGAAAAGTGAGTGGATGAACTTCACTCACTTTTCCGTTATTTTAAGAAAATCATGAGTTATTAAGAATTTATTCCACGACAAATAAGCCTCCACCTGGAGACTTTTCTGAAATTTTAAGTTATTAGAACTTAACTAGCTTTGGCTATATAATTCTTATAAGCAGTTTCTAAAATATCAAATACTGTACTATTCTGTTGCCTTCGGCATTTCTTTCCATTTAGTTTTATACTATGATAGATTAATTTACACATTTTTATAATAATGCCCCTATTAAATATAATCTCTTTAAATAAAGGTAAAAATTCTTTCACGATACTAATCGATTTATATTCACTCGTTTCCATCTGATGTTTCATATAAAGCATTCTGCGACACTGAAAGGCAAGTGTAGAACACAAAAGTAGTTGAATTAGCGTCCCATATAAGTGGCATTCAAATCGTTCCTTTTTAATATTTTTTACCTCATGGATTCCAAATAACGATTTCCATGTTTTAAACAATATTTCAATTTGCCAACGTAGAGAATATATTGAAAAAACATCTTCCTTTTTTACCATGTTTTGTGGTATATTAGTAAGGAAAATGTTAATTGAAATGTTTTTTTGTGCAGAAAGGGGCTTTTTTCCCTTTCTTCTTTTTTTATCAATATGTATTTGTCGTTTCGCTTCTTGTTCTTCAGTAAGTTTTGTGAAAATGACACGTGTAATAAGGGGATTTTTTACCCAGCGTCCCACTTTAATATTGTCTAATTCTAACACTTCACCTCTTTTTAATTTCTCCGAAATCATAATCAGATCAATCTTTTCCCATTTTCCATCCTGATTTTGCTGATAAAGTTTCATATTATTCTTCATCCTCGAAAGAAAATATCCTCCTTGTTTATCAATATCAATTAAGTTTTCTGTAGAAAAATAACCTAAATCACGTAAACATAAATCACCTGGTTTTATATCATCTTTAATAACCTTGGCATATTGACTGTCGCTCGCAATCCCTTCTTGCACAAGTAAATGTAAGAAAGTGG
>NZ_JAACYS010000037.1 GCF_009996845.1 Pallidibacillus pasinlerensis
TTTTTTGATTTTCCATCAATGTTCATAATTTAAATTCTATAAAATTCATATTAATTTTATATGACAACAACAAAATATGCACTAAATTATTCAATAATAATTTTGTTTGCTTAAACAGCAAATAATTATATAATATTTACTAGTGCAGATGTTTTAGAAAGGGGAACAGTAATGACTCAATTTTTTATTTTACTAGCAATCATATTTGCCATTATCGCTTGGTGGGCATTTAATAAATTTCAACAAAAACGTATTCTTACCGTTTTAAGCCAAGATGAATTTATAAAAGGATATCGTAAAGCCCAATTAATTGATGTACGTGAACCGAATGAATTTGAGTCAGGACATATTCTTGGTGCAAGAAATATTCCTTTGACACAATTAAAAATGCGATTAAAAGAAGTTAGAACAGATAAACCTGTCTACTTATATTGTCAAAATGCTTCTCGAAGTGGAAGAGCTGCACAAATCCTTTATAAAAATGGATGTAGAGATCTTTATCAGTTAAAAGGCGGCTTTAAAAAATGGACAGGTAAAATTAAAGTAGGCAAATAATAACTACTAGATTGTTTGATTAAATTTAGTAATATAAGAAACCTAATAAAAATCACAGTAAAAGAAGACCCTCAGTTTAATTGGAAGTTATTCCCCAAACTGAAGGTCTTATTCTTTACGCTTCTTTTTCGTAACGTAACACTGGTTTTCGAGCAGCTTGTGTCTCATCTAGTCGCTTCACAACAGTGGTATGTGGTGCTTCCTGTACTACTTCCGGCGTTTCTTCTGCTTCTCTTGCAATTTGTACCATTGTGTCAATAAATGCATCAAGGGTTTCTTTTGACTCGGTTTCTGTCGGTTCAATCATCATTGCTTCCTCAACATTTAATGGGAAATAAATTGTTGGTGGATGGAAGCCGAAATCTAGTAAACGTTTCGCTATATCTAAAGTACGAACCCCTAATTTCTTTTGTTTTCGACCACTTAACACAAACTCATGTTTACAATGTGTGTCATACGGAAGATCGTAATAAGGTGCTAATCTACGCATAAGATAGTTCGCATTTAAAACAGCATCTTCTGTTACTTCTTTTAACCCATCTGGACCCATTGTACGTATATACGTATAAGCTCGAACGTTGATACCAAAGTTTCCATAAAACGGCTTTATTCGCCCAATTGTTTGTGGCCGATCGTAATCAAAGGCATATTGATTGCCTTGTTTTACTAAAACTGGCACTGGTAAAAATGGAATTAAATCTTTTTTCACACCAACTGGACCACTACCTGGACCTCCACCACCATGGGGACCAGTAAAGGTTTTATGTAAGTTTAAATGGACTACGTCAAACCCCATATCTCCAGGGCGAACTTTAGACATAATCGCATTTAAGTTTGCCCCATCATAATACAATTTTCCGCCAGCATTATGAACAATTTCCGCCATTTCTAAAATATGCTTTTCAAATAGACCTAAAGTATTTGGATTGGTTAGCATTAAGGCTGCGGTATCAGGACCGACTACTCGCTTTAAATCCTCAATATCAACTAAGCCATTTTCATCAGATTTTACCGTAATTGTTTCAAAGCCAGCCACTGTTGCAGATGCAGGGTTAGTACCATGAGCAGAATCTGGAACAATCACTTTCGTTCGTTGATAGTCACCATTTGCTTCATGGAATGCGCGAATCATCATTAAGCCTGTCCATTCACCATGGGCACCTGCAGCAGGTTGTAAAGTAACTTCATCCATACCAGTAATTTCTTTTAATGATTCCATTAAATCATACATTAATTCTAGAGAACCTTGAACTGTACTTTCATCTTGCAACGGGTGTACATGGGCAAATCCTGGTAATCTTGCAACATCTTCATTAATTTTTGGATTGTATTTCATTGTACATGAACCAAGTGGGTAAAAACCGGAATCAACTCCATGGTTTCTCTTTGAAAGGCCTGTATAATGACGCATAATATCTAATTCAGAAACTTCCGGAAGTCCAGCTTCTTCAGTACGTATATATTCTTCAGGTATAAGGGTTTCAATTTGTTCTTCAGGTACATCCATTTCCGGAAGGGAGTAACCGATACGCCCTTCTTTACTAATTTCAAAAATTAACGGCATTTGTTTATTTTGCATGATAAGCACCTACTTCCTCGACAAATTGGTCAATCTCTTCTTTTGTTCTCACTTCAGTCACGCAAACGAGCATATGACCATGTAATTTTTCATCAAGTTTACCTAAGTCATAGCCAGCGATAAATCCTTTTTCTAAAAGATGTTGTGAAAGTTGAGAAATTGGCTTATCTACTTTTAATACAAATTCATTAAATATTGGGCCATCATAAACAATGTCAAACCCTTTTTCCTTAAATTGTTTTTTAGCATAATTCGCTTTTTGCACATTCTTAACAGCCATCTCACGGATACCCTTTTTACCTAGCGCTGACATCGCTACACTCGCAGCTAAAGCATTCAATGCTTGGTTAGAACATATATTAGATGTTGCTTTTTCACGGCGTATATGCTGTTCACGAGCCTGTAATGTTAAAACAAACCCACGCCGACCATCTTCATCAACGGTTTGTCCTACTAACCGTCCAGGAATTTTTCTCATTAACTTTTTACTCACAGCAAAAAAACCACAATGTGGTCCACCGAAAGAAGTTGGTATACCGAACGGTTGTGCATCCCCCGTTACAATATCCGCTCCAAGGTTACCTGGTGGTGTAAGAATACCGAGTGCAACTGGATTACAAGATACAACAAATAATGACTTATATTCATGGGCAATCGCTGCAAAATCTTTTAATGGTTCAATTCTACCAAAAAAATTAGGATATTGAATAATTACAGCCGCAACATCATTTGACATTAACTCTTTTAATTGTTCAGTACTCGTAACTCCATTATTTAATGGGATTTCAACAACTTGATGGCGCTGTCCACGGGCATAGGTTTTGACTACCTCACGATATTCAGGATGTACCGCTTCTGAAATTAAAATCGTTTTTCGTCTCGTTTGACCACATGCTAGCATTGCTGCTTCTGCTAAAGCCGTTCCTCCGTCATACATAGATGAATTGGCTACATCCATTCCTGTTAACTCACAAATCATCGTTTGAAATTCAAAAATAGCTTGTAATTCACCTTGAGATATTTCAGGTTGGTACGGTGTATAAGCAGTATAAAATTCAGAACGGGAAATTACATGATCAACGATAGATGGAATATAATGATCGTAAACTCCTGCTCCTAAAAAACTCGCATGGGTTTTTAGATTAATATTTTTATTCGCTAACTGTGATAATTCCTTCATAAGTGCAGGTTCTGATTTAGCTTCTTTAATATTTAAGCGACCTTTAAAGCGAACTTTTTCAGGAATGTCAGAAAACAATTCATCGACTGAATCTACACCGATAGCTGAAAGCATTTCTTTTTTATCCTGTTCTGTCATGGGTAAATAGCGAAATGTCATGAAGCTTCCCCCTTTTATTTTCTTTTATAAAATGGTGTTGGAATAATTTTCCCTTTAACTGATTTATTGCGAATTTCAACTTCTAATTCTGTACCAACTTCTGCAAAATTACTGTCTATTAAAGCCATACCAATACTTTTTTGTAATGTTGGGGACTGTGTTCCTGTCGTAACATAACCTATCTCTTGTCCATCTTTTAATACTTTATAACCTGTACGCGGTATACCTCTTTCTATCATTTCAATACCGACTACTTTTCGTTTCGGTCCATTCGTTATTTGCTCTTGTAAGACAGACTTACCAATAAACTCTTGCTCTTTATTAACTTTAACTGCAAATTGCAGTCCCGCTTCAATCGGTGATATATTTTCAGATAACTCTTGACCATATAATGGTAAACCTGCTTCAAAGCGCAACGTATCTCTTGCACCTAAACCACAAGGCACAACACCCTCTAACTCTCCTACTGTTAAAATATTTTCCCAAATATAAATTGCATCTTCCTGTTTGCAATATATCTCAAAACCATCTTCCCCTGTATAACCTGATCTAGAAACTAAAGCCTGTACATCACCAATTTGTACGTCTTGTTTAAAACTAAAAAACTTTATATTGTCTAAATCCTCATTTTTTACTAGTTTTTGAAGAATCCTTTGGGCAAGCGGTCCTTGTAAAGCTAACTGGGCATATGAGGATGAAATATTTTCTACCGTAACTTCACCTGACTGATGCTTTTTCAACCATTCAAAATCCTTATCTGTATTAGCGGCATTTACAACGAGTAAGAATGAAGTATCTGTTAATTTATATACAAGTAAATCGTCAATCGTTCCTCCCTGTTCATTACAAAGAATCGTGTACTGAGCTTTGTTTATTTTCAGTTTGGAAAGATCATTCGACAACATTTTTTGTAGATATTCTTCTGAATCAGGACCTGACACTAATATTTCTCCCATATGGGATACATCAAATAGGCCAGCCTTCGTACGAACAGCTTCATGTTCCTTTTTGATTCCTGAAAATTGAACTGGAAGTTCCCAACCTCCAAAATCAATCGTTTTAGCCCCCCAATTTTTATAAATTGGGTAAAGTGGAGTTTGTTTCAGTTCACTCATTACTTGTCCCCCTTTTCTATTAATCATAAAATTAACCCCTACTGTTAAATTTTACTGTTAAATTTTATTCATTTTGATAAAAATAGCTTTAAAGGGGCAAACTAACTTTACGATTTTTTAGGATTATTCTTTGTTTATGGAATATTTAAACTCCATTTAATTAAATCGTAACATCAACACGTGCATTTCTCAACTTATTTCCGTAGCACCAAAAGGAGTTGTAAACATGAATTTAGACATACATTTCGATGAATCATGGGTTCAAACTTTCTTACAAAAGTTTGAACAAGATGGTCCTTGGTCAAATTGGCACTTATATAACTTAGCGATTGAAGCAGAAAAAAATCTATTAATCCCAAACTTTCATGGTTTACAGGCTCCAAAATTTTTACCCGAATTAAAACCGCTCCCCCATCAAATAGAAACTGCACAACGTGTTATTGAGCAGATGAACGGAAAAGCAATTTTAGCTGATGAAGTTGGCTTAGGAAAAACAATCGAAGCTGGTTTAATTTTAAAAGAGTACATGATTCGTGGCTTAGTTAAAAAAGTGTTAATCCTCGTACCTGCCTCACTCGTATCACAGTGGGTATCGGAGTTAAATAGTAAATTTCATATTCCAGCAATTGCATATCGGAAAAACTATAGCTGGGAACATACCGATGTCATGGTATCTTCAATTGATACAGCGAAAAGAAGTCCCCATAAAGAAACAATTTTGGAACTCGATTATGATTTTGTCATTATCGATGAAGCTCATAAATTAAAAAATCACAAAACGAGAAACTATGAATTTGCCCAAAATATAAAGAAAAAGTTTTGTCTACTATTAACTGCAACACCAATTCAAAATAAAATTGAAGAAATCTTTAATCTTGTATCCTTATTAAAACCTGGTCACTTAGGTACATATAAGGAATTTTTAGAGAAATATAAGGATAAAAAAGATGTCAACGATCAACATTTGAAAGATTTAATTAATATAGTAATGATCAGGAATCGAAGACAAGACACAAAGATCGAGTGGACGAAGCGAAAAGTAGAGACGATTCTAATAGAATTCTCTAAAGAAGAACGGAACCTATATGATGCGATTACAAAATTTAAATCTACCCATAATGAGTTATTAAATAACGCCTTTTCCATATTAACATTGCAACGGGAAGCTTGTAGCAGTAAAGAAGCCGTTTATTTAACATTAAAAAATTTATATGATAAAGTAGAAAACCCATCAGCAATGATGCAACAATTTTTCCAAGACATGATAGAACTTATTCAAAAAATTGAAGTGAATTCAAAGGCAGAAAAAGCATTAGAACTCATTCAAAAGATTAATGATAAAGTAATTATTTTTACCGAATATCGGGCAACCCAATTATATTTACAATGGTATTTAAAACAACATGGAATTACATCCGTCCCGTTCCGTGGCGGTTTTAAACGAGGGAAAAAAGACTGGATGAAAGAATTATTCCAAAATCACGCTCAAGTCTTTATTGCGACAGAAGCCGGTGGTGAAGGTATCAACTTACAGTTTTGTAATCATATGATTAACTTTGACTTACCTTGGAATCCGATGCGTCTCGAACAAAGAATTGGTAGGATTCATCGTCTTGGGCAGGAAAAGGATGTCATGATATACAATTTTGCAACTAAAGGTACGATTGAAGAACATATTTTAAAACTACTGTATGAGAAAATAAATCTTTTTGAGAGAGTCATTGGCGAACTAGATGAAATATTAACGAAATTGGAATTTGGTAAATTGGAGGACCATCTCATAGATATTTTTGCAACGTCGGAATCTGAAGGTGAAATGAAAATTAAAATGGATAATTTAACGGCAATGATAGATTTTGCTGAGTCCATAAAGGAGAATGGCGACCATGCAGCAACAGGAAATTCATACTTACCTTAATAAATTTTTCACGACAAACGATTGTACTATCGAACACGATAATGGTAAATCAATGACCGTTCAGTTAACAATTGAAATGGATAAATTACTTATGAATCGTCCATTTTACTGGCATTATATTGAAAAAATTGGTGCAGAACCAAATCCGCAAAAAATAACATTAATTACAGATTTTAATGAACAAGGAAAAACAAAGGGTGAACTTATCCATTTTGGTTCACCTCGACTTCATCAAATTTTTCGAGTCACTAAAGAACAAGGTGGATTTATTCGACTATTTGAGAATATATCGGGAAGCCCTAATAAAAATGCACCGCTTTACCCTTGGCTCTGTCTAAATTTAAAAATTAGTTATATTTGTGACCACCGAAAAGATTCGTTAAGATCATTAGGTATAAATTTATTGAACGGGATGATTATTGATGGATTCCATGACCAATTATTTTCGAAGCAGTTACATTTAGTTGCAAAAATGCCAGATTTCGCTTTTACCTTTACCCCTATAATAAAACCACAAAGTGGAATAAATAGGATAAAACAACTGATTGAAAATGAAATTGCTGAGGATAATCATACATGGGCTGATGATGCTAGAAAACGATGGAAAGAAGACGAAAATTTACTCGATGCTTTTTATGAAGGAGAAGAGGAATTACCAGAACGATATTTTATAGAAAAAGAAGCATTAAAAAGCCAATACGAACCGAGAATTGAAGTTACTATAATTAATGGTGGTCTATTTTACCTATCACAACAAGCTCTTAGTTAAACCCTTGTACTATTTTAAATTATACGTATCGTTGGCGGTCGCTAATGCACCACATGAAGAAACTTGCATTTTTCGGAGCCGCCAACATCATTTGAAAAATACTACTCTGAACCTTTCAGGCCACTTTTTACTTTTTTCATCAAAAATTTCACACGAATTTAAAGTTTACATCCGATTTTTCTTAATCATTTTCACACTTTCTTTTACTGTATAAGGTAAAATTCCAAACAATTCATAAGTAATTGATTGTTTTTGTTGTTTTCGCGTTTCTCTCTTTTTCTTACGTTCTTCTTTCGGTGTTTCAAAATGTTCTACAAATGTTTGTGTCAAAAAGCGCACATAATCATTTGTTTTCATATTCAAATCTCCCTCCAAATTTTCCATTTACTATTAGCATATCCAATTAAATGAAGCTAAAACCCATAAACTCCTATACAGTTACTGTTTTGGCAATTTTAACGTGGTAAATAATTCATTATTTCCGCTATAGCATTGAAAGTAAATATTATAGTAACTCTCTGTTTCTTCAATTAAATTGTAATTAACGAATCCATTTTCATATTGAATTTGTCCATTTTCATCCGGACTATCAGCATATATTTCCTCTACATCACGATAAGCCATTAACAACAAAATTTCGAGAGTATAAGTTTCTTCAATATGATGAAATGATTGTTTTTCAATTTCATATTTTGTTGCTGCATGTACAGTAACTAATGAAAATAAAAACAATAAAAATAACGATATAGGGAGAATTGCTCCCTTTTCAGCCTTTATATATCGGTATTTCATTTGGAAAATAGATGTCTCCTTCATATGTTTTTCCATTTTTATGGACTATTTTAATTTTTATACCTTTATTAATTTGTTCAAACTCAATCTGGCTAATATTAAATAATATAATTTCGTGACCCTCATAATTCACTCGTCGCCGTAGTCTTTCACCGTATTGTTCATAAATAATACGACGGTCTGTAATACAATCCAACCGTCTTTTATATAAATAAATTTGATCTGCGGTTCTAATTTCCCGTTTAACTTGATTTAAAAATATTTCCCAATGTAATTGGTCAACGGTCTCATTTGAATAAGCATGATATTTTAATAACGGAATTGCATGGACAATAAATATAATTAAAAACGAAAAAATAGAGAAAGCTAATAACATTTCTATTAATGTAAAACCACCAGTACTACATCTGCACTTTTTGACATTTTTGCTTATACCTATTTTTCCTAGATTCATAGTTCACACAAATTTCCTTCCAATCATTTTCTATTCTTAATGAAAAGGTGAAAACAGGAAATCCCGTTTCGGATATTACTTCGCGAAAAGGTTCATCATAAATCAATTGAATCACCTGATTCGTCAACAATTCACTTGCTTTATGATCAATTAATAATTCTTTTCTACTATATGTTAAATGGAGAAATGAAGGAATAACCGTTGAAAACAATATAAGCCAGATTAAAAGTGAAATAATCATTTCTAAAAATATAAAACCTTTATCATTTTTCACTTTATTGTTCATACACGGCAAAGCTCCCTTTTCCAATACTCATAACCAAGCGATAACTTTTATCATCAATTTTTATATAAATATTGCCGAAACGACTTACATTCCCTTCTCCATTAAAATGAAATTCATCTAAATATCCCCTCTCAATCGTTACATTTTTAGGCAACTTTCTTTCTAGTATTAAAATGTTTTCACCACCTGTATAAAACCTATAGGCTTTATTCGTATTGTCATAGCGGTAACTAACTCTTCTACGATGAGCAATGGCATAGCTTTGTGCATAGTACAAGTCTGCTTGAAATTGATGTATAAAATTTGATTCATTAATTTTACTTTGTACGGATTGAAAAAGGGGAGGAATAGTGGCGAACATGACTGTCAATATAAATAAAACTAGTAACATTTCTACTAATGTAAAACCTTCCTCCCGAATAATCCCTTTTTTCACTTTAGAATATCCAACTTGCAATTTATTGTACCGTTGCTTTTCCATTAACAATCTGAACACTACTTCCATTAGGACATTTCGGATTTTCTTCTAAATAATTTTTTGACACTAATTCTTCTATTGTGGGCGTAGCACCATAATCAATTAAATATGCTTGAATTTGGGCTTGTACCATATTAACTAAACCTTCACATCCTTTTTCAGTAATGGAAGATTGATTTTTTGTAACGTTTGGAATAGTAATTAACAATAATATTGATATAACAAATAATACGATCATCATTTCTATTAACGTAAATCCTTTTTCATTCCTCATTTTCTAATCCTCCATTTTATAAATTATTCATAACTTCAAAACTAGGTAGCATTATCGACATGTACATAAAGATGATCCAAAGGGCAATAAAACCAAAAATCATAGGTTGCGCAATTCTAACCATTTTCTCGAGTCGTTCAAAAAATAGCTCAATACATGAATGACTATAAACTTCTAATTCAATTTCAAGCTTTCCAGTTAATTGCCCATGGATAATAATTTGACCAAACTCTTTCTCCCAAATAGGAACACTATTAATTGCTTGTTCTAATTTGTATCCTTCCAACAACATTTGTTGTATTTTTTTAACAATAGATTTGAAATAAGTTTTTTTCGGGTCCTTTTCTATATAAAGAAAACACTCCATTAAAGAAACACCGTTTTTTAATAGTTGGCTAATGTGATAGGACAAATAATACGTTTGCCATAATTGGAATAGACGACCGATTACTGGGGTTTTTGCTATGATGAGTTGAATTTCTATATCGTTTTTTCGTTTTTTGTACATTTGGAGGATGAATATCAAAATAATAAGAACGGTAATTACAATGCTAAAAATTATTAATGGATTTTGCTGTATCCAAAAAAATAGTCGGATGAAAAAGTTTGGAGTTATGGAAAAGGATTGATACATATGCATAAATTGAGGAAGTAATTCATTTAATATGATAAAAAATATTAAAAATGTAAAACACAATAAAAATATTGGATAAGTTAATAGTTTTTTTAATTGATCTTGCTCTTTTTTTCTACGTAATAAAAGCTTTGAAACGGTTTGGAGAGACGTAGCTAAATTACCGTATTTTTCAGCATAAAATACAAAGCTAACTGCTAATGGATGGAACTGCAAATCTTCTAAAACTTGATAAAATGGCTGCCCATCTTTTAACTTGTCTACTGATTTTTTTAACGCAATTTGTTTATCTTTCGCTATGGATAATTGAAGAAACTCGAAACCTTCATTTAATGAATAACCACGTTCAAGCAACATGCCCAAACGACTTAATACGTTTATTTGTTCTTCAATTTTCCACTGTTTTTGTTTAAAAATCATATACCCACCTATTATATTCCTCCTCTTTTATATATCCTAGCGAAATACCTTTTAATATTTCTTTTTGTAAAGTTGGATATGATGTTTTCATTTTATAGCCTTTCATTTCCAGTAAAGCCTCCTTTAATGCATTTTTAAACAAAATTTCATATACTACCGCTCGACTTTGATAAAACCGTGGACATAAAGGATGGCATTCCTGTTTACAAAAAGGGCAGACAAGTTCAACTAATCTTTGTGCTGTAACAGCCACAATTGATTGTTCTAAATCATACCAGTTACAACCAAACTCAATTAATCGATAAAGAGCCCCTTTTGCATTTTTCGCATGCATAGTTGACAATACTAAATGTCCTGTTAACGCGGCACGCACTGCAATTTTCGCCGTTTCCGCATCTCTAATTTCACCGACCATAATAATATCGGGGTCGTGGCGGAGAATCGCTTTTAATCCCGTACTATACGTAATACCAGCTTTTTCATTTACTTGGATTTGTAAAAATTCTTCATTACTCTTTTCTATTGGGTCTTCAAGGGTAATTACATTTCTTTGTAACGATTTCGTACAATGTTCCAACAATGAATAAAGAGTAGTTGTCTTTCCAGATCCTGTTGGCCCGGTAAGTAAGACTAATCCGTGTGCTTTTTGGACGAGGGAATATAATAATTTTGTTTGCTTAGGGAAAAGGGATAAACGGTAAAAAGGGAATGAATTATTTTGCGGAAGAAGGCGAATAACTAGACTTTCCATAAAATAGGAAGGCAAGGTAGAGATTCGTAAACCAACTTTTACTCCGTTATACTCAACTTCAAATGAACCATTTTGCGGTCTTCTACGTTCACCTATATCCATTTCCGCACGGTATTTTAAATACGTAATTAGGCGATCAGCTTCATCTGAAGGAAGTTGTTGAAAAGGAAGAAATCTATTTGATAAACGAAATAATACTTGAGTATATTTTGACTTGGGGATTATGTGAATATCTGTAGCATTTTGAGAAAGGGCATCCTTTAAAATACTTAACGCTTTTTCTTCAATAGTTGATGACAAACATTATCTCGCCCCTTTCATTTTTTAGTCAATAGATTTATTCGACACAATTTGATAAAATCCTTCTTTATTTTTGAACTTTTTTTGAACTTTGTTTGTGAAAATATAAACATTTTCTAACAATAGGCATAAGAGGCTCTCAGTCACATTCCATAAGTAGTTTTTCTATATTATAATAGTAAAAAAGCTGTATGGAGGAGAATCCTATGCAACAAACTTTAAAAATAACGAGTGTTTTATCGGATCCTACGCGATTATCAATTTATGAATATATTACAAAAATTCATCAAGAAGTATCCGTTCAAGATATTGCAAATAAATTTGAAATTCATCCAAACGTTGCCAGAATGCATTTAACAAAACTAGAAGATGTTGGTATGTTAAACTCAGAAAATAAAAAGACTGGTAAAGGTGGAAGACCAAGTCGCATATATTACCTCTCAAATGAAGTTGTTGAATTAAACTTTCCTTTCAGAGATTATCAACTACTTGCAAAAATTGCGATAGAAGCAATGATTTCAATGGGCCCTCAAGCAAAAGATATCCTTTATGTTACAGGGAAACGGTACGGTATAGAACTAATAGAAAAACAATTAAGCAAACAAAATTTAGAAAAGCATAAACTAACAAAAGTCCAAAAGCTTGAAATCCTTGAAGAAACAGCTACATTCTTAGGTATGACACCAGATTTTTATGTAAAAGAAGACGGTAAACAATTATATTTACAAGTTTTCAATTGTCCATTTCGTGAAATAGCAGCAAAACATAAAACTGAAACTTGTGAAATCCATATCGCTTTTATTAAAGGAATGATTGAAGCGTTGTTCGAAGATTATGAATTAATAGTAAAGGAAAACATGTTTGAAGATTGTTCTCATTGTGCTTATTTAATAAACCTAACACATTAGTATACTGTTCAAACACGCAAATTAGCCAAGGCTATGTCATTGCGTGTTTTTTCACAAACTATATTCTGATATTTAAAATTATACTTTCAGTTGTAAATATTTACAATTATATTTTGTTTGTATATAATTTAAATATATAGTTTTTTCAGATAAAAAAAGGAGGAGATCCAAAATGGATCGCATGTATCGAGTCATGGCGTTCTGGACTGCCATATTTTCTATCATGTTCTTCGTTGGTGGCATGATTGAGATGGCATTATTATTTTTAGCTCAAACTGGCTTCTTTTATATTCTAGGATTTCTTCGTTTAACTGAAAGAATGTACATGTATATTTTTGGTGCTTATTTAACGGTCTTCTTCGTCGGTTTTACATACTATACTACTTTTGTCTTTGTGCCAGGAACACCTTAAGAAAAATATCTTTAGTCAATTGAAAAACGCAAGCAAGGGGGGAAAAAATGGGTACTGCAATTATTACAGGTTTAATTACGATTTTAGCAATTGCGGCAACTTTTTCATGCTTTAAAAACAAAAACTATTTAGGACTATTTTTTGCAGTAGCAACAGTAGCAGTTTTCGGCTTTTTCACGATTGCAACAATCCTCTTCAACGGTTTCCCAGATCTCAGTTAACTAAAACTGTAGGGGTTAATCATTTTGCCCCTACAGTTTTTAATTAAATATTAAAATTCGTTCTATGTTTTTATTATTTACATTAATGACATGCTCATATTGATAGCCATATAATATTAAATTCCCGTCAGGTGATGATTGAATTGGTTCATTGGCGACATCTTCAATTAAAATATCCTGACTTCCATCTTTTAAATCTATTTTTATTAAATCAAATCCCCCATCATAATTATCTGCTTCTCCACTCGTTTTAGGTGCGACTATAAAAAACATGTCATCAGCTACTAAATTAAACCTTGGTATTTCCCAACTCGAATATTCCGTTAAATATGGAAACTGTATCGTTTGGATAAGCTCAAGTTTTTCATTATAAAAATTAAAATCAGCCAAACTGTCATCAAATTTATTTAGACTTATAGCTAAAAAGAGACCCTCCCAACCGTATAGGAAGTAAAAGTTTCGATCGTTTAATACTGACTCACTTTCACCATTTGTAATACTTAAAATAGGCGCGGTAGTTTCTGGACTTTCATGGTCCCAATCTAACGTTAATAAAGAGTTGGAGTTTTGCCATATTGCAAATGGATAAGGAACCTTAGTTTCAGCCCTTGTTTGTTCTTCAATGTTTAAAATGTATGTAGAAAATGACCAATCATCATAAAATGCCACGGCAAATATTTTTGACTCATCATATCCATTCCAAGTAAAACTAATTTCACTAGATTCAATAATATCATGGAAAATTAGTTTGTCATTTTGTAATGAAACGATTTTAACATCCGCTTCATATATGGTAGGTGATGTATGGATTAAAATTTTAGTTTTTGAAGGACTGAGAACGGCTTGAATAATGGGCAATTCACTTGTATACATTTCTTCCTTTTCACCGGTATAAATATGATAGGATGAGATTACATATGCCCCATTTAAGTTTTCACAATAAAGGATTGTTTCATTATTTAACCAGCCAATCATAAATTCAAATTGATCTTCTTTTAGCTCTAGGGGTAAAGTTTTTCTATCACTGTGACCATTATTTCTTTTTTCAATTGCCTGATCAGATGAGGGCTTTTCAGAATTCGAGGAAACAGATGGTTGTGTTTGAAGATCTTCCTCTTGGCAACCGGTTAATAAACTAAAAACAATAAAAATTAATATAAAATTTGTTAATAAGGAACGACCCATCTACCACACCCCTTCAAGAGACCTATCTATATGACGAATAGATTACAAAAATGTTTCATAAATAATAGATTTTGTATCAAAAATTTATTTTTTGTTATTATTATCTTTTTCAAGAAAAAATAGAAAAGCCAAATTTGGCTTTTCCCATCTTTTGTTTATATTAACACAATATCTTAAAATCTACATATATAATGATACTAAAAATACACCTAACATTTCTTCATAAATTTGCGGAAATTGTGTAATTGGTAATGGATTTACTCCATACCCAAGCTCAAATGTAAAACCCGGGCGATGATATATATATATAAACCAATCTTTATATCCTGCATGACTATCAATATATCTCACTGATTCATAACCACTCACCCGGGCAAATTCCCTTGCGAGAGCTTCTGATTCAGGTGGTTCTAAACCTTCGTATCCCCAATAAAACTCTCTACCTTGTGTATGGAAGGCCAAGACACGTGCAAATTGTTTCTTTTGGGTTAATTCTGCAATTGCAATCACCTCAGGTTCTGTTAATGGCGCATCACCTGGATAATCACGCGGTGCAGGACTTTTCGGTTCTTTCCGCTCTTTTTCTATTTCCCAGTTGGCTGGAAATTGATTATTCAAATCTACACCACGAATATTTGCTTTCCAACTAGAAAAATCCATTGATCCTTTATTTATCGCTAATACTTCTTCTTTCATTTGTTCAGGAGGACCGTTTAATACAAGGTCCACACCATCCGGGTTAACCATTGGAACAATCGATAATCGATTCCGATTATACAAAGGTAAAGTTGAAACGCCGCGAATTGGACTTCCATTAACTAGCGAGAGCACATATTCATTTAATAATTTCATTAAAACAGGAGTCGTAATCCATTCGTTTGCATGGAAGGATGCATTAAAATGTGTCGTACGAACTCCTCTTCCAAGTTCAATTTCATATAAAGGTTTTCCTAAAACACTTTTTCCAATTTCATTTAATTTTAAAAATGGATAAATCTCAACTAGTCGATTGATGTCTTCTTTTAATTTTGCAAAGTCGTACTCTTCGTTTCCATCCACAATCAAACTTGTTACGAGTTTCGGGAGGAGGATTCGTTCATTTATTTGCAATTGATTTGGATTTATATTCGGATTTAATAAAAAAATTGTATCCATTGCTAAATTCCTTTCTCTTGCCAGTTTCCAAATCGTATCCCCCTGCTGAATCGTATACTCCTCTATTACATATCCAGGTATATTTATTGTTTGTCCGACTAATAGTGAAGTTGGTGACACTTCTGGGTTAGAATCCTCAATTAATTGAACTGGTATCCGAAACATTTGACTATATAACCAAAATGTATCACCTTGCCGAACTCGGACTTTCATATACATCCCCCTCATTTGTAGTTAAAATAATTTTATTAAATATTTACTACCTATGTATATGATAGGGGATATTATTTTTGCCAGTCCGACTTATTTAATATCGAAAAGTCTCATACTAAATATCACAAATCACTATCTTATAAACTATAGAAAAAACTATTACATAAAAGCTTTCTCTACAAATCTTTAAAGGAACTTTTAAGTAATAGTTTTAAAAATACATTATTCTTTTTTAATATACATATCTTTATTATAAAATCGGATTAAATCACCATAAATAATTTGGTCAGAATAATTCAGCTCTTTTGTCACAATATCATAATACGTCGCACAGTTGGCATCACCCGTTACAGATCCTGAGTCTTTTTCAAAACAAGTATTATCAGCAAATACATATTTATCTGTAACAAATCGTCCATCACGGAAAATCGCTAAATTCGGATGATTTTCTGAAAATAAATCATGCCCAAAATTTAATTGTCCTTCTGTTTCAATTCCTAACAAGTGAAGCATTGTTGGTTTTAGATCAATCTGCCCACCAACAGTCGAAATGGTTTCCCCTTCCTCACCAGGAATATGAATAATCAATGGAACTTGTTGCATTTCAACAACGGTATGAGCTGTGTAATCTTTTTCTAAAAACATACTTAACGCTTCGTAGTCTTTTTCGATAATACCGTTATGGTCGCCATAAATTACAATCATCGAATTATCATACAATCCTTCATCTTTTAACTGTTGGAAAAATAAACGTAATGCTTCATCTTCATAACGCACTGTTTGTAAATATTGATTTAATGTTTCACTTTCGGTTACATTTGCATCAATAAACACGTCTTCTTCTGCTAAAACAAATGGGTGATGATTTGTCAGTGTAATTAACTTAGCATAAAATGGTTGAGGTAATTCCTTTAGTAATCTAACCGATTGCTCAAAAAAGTGAATATCCTTTAATCCCCAACCTATTGCATTTTCTTCGGTCACATCGAAATAGTCTAAATGGTAAAATCGATCATACCCTAGCGAATGATACATTTCATCACGATTCCAAAAAACCTTTGTATTTGCATGTAAGGAGGCAGTTGTATAACCAAGATTTGACAAAATTTCTGGTGTTGCCATAAATTCATTTTTCGGATGGGTAAAAAATACCGCCCCTCTACCTAATCCGTAAAGGGAATTATCAACAATAAATTCGGAATCCGAAGTTTTCCCTTGCCCTGTTTGGTGATAAAAATTATTAAAATAGTAACTTTCCTTTATTAAATCATTAAGAAACGGTGTTATTTCCTCGTTGTTCACGGTTCGATTAATTACGAAGTTTTGAGTTGATTCTAAAGAAACAACAATTACATTTCGCCCTTCAGCAATACCAAAATATTTAGGATTTGGTTCAACATAGTTGTAATCGACGTACTCTTTAATTTCGATTAAATCATTATCCTCAGCAAATACCCTTTGGGCTGATGTTTTCGTTTGTAAATACAAATCGTATAATGTGTAATTATATGGACCGATATTTTTCACAAGTTGCTCACGGTCAAAATTACGATTAAATAAATCAGGTGTTTGTAAATGGGAGATACCGAGATTAATAAAAATTAATCCCGCCGTCATTAGAAAATATACTTTTCGTTCAATACTTGGTATCGTCTGAAAAATAAAATATTGTTTTTTCTTCCACATAACGAAAACTAGAATAAAAACATCAACAAAATAAAAGATATCGTGCCAAAAAATTTCAGCCCAAAAACTTTCATCTAACGCTTTAAAATTCCCTGGTTGATACATAAGAGGTAAAGTAATAAAATCAGAGAAAAAGCGATAAAAAACGACATTTGAATAAAGTAAAATCGAAATTAATAAATAAGCAACTATAATAAAAACATTGCGTCGTTTTTCTTTAACAAATAACGCCAAACCAAAAACTATCAACAAGAATGTTAAAGGATTGAGAAATAATATGAATTCCTGGATACTATTTTCAATTGTTATATCAAAGGCTACTTTGTAAGCGAGATAAGTTTTTAGCCATAACAAAACAATCGGAATAATCAAAGGGGTGTACTTCGATTCCAACATTTGTTTCATAGAAAGAATAATGCCTCCTTGATAGATTCCTTACAAATAAACTTGAAAGAATACTAGTTAACTGTATTTAAAACCACTAAATACGATAAATAAAATTCTTTTCTTTGTTCAGTTTATTATATACCATCTTAAATATTAATAAAATATGCTAATTAATTTCAGAAATATTTTTATTCACTAAATACGCCGCTCCATAGACGCCAGCTTTATTCCCTAACGTTGCTCGCATAATTTTCGTATCATTTCTAGTCGCAGGAAAGGCAAACTGTTCGTAATATTTTTTAAGGGGGTTTAGTAAAGTATCCCCTGCATTCGAAACACCGCCACCAATAATAAATGCATCCGGATTTAAAACTGCACTTAAGTTACCTAATACTTGTCCTAAGTAAAATGTAACTTCATCAACAATATCCAAACAAATTGGATCTTGCTTTTCTGCTAATTTGAAAACGTCTTCAGAAGAAATTGCGCCATTTTTTTCAAATAATCTTGTTAACGCATTGTCTTCCTTGGCATTTTCGATTTTCTCCATAGCTAAACGAACGATCCCGGTAGCGGATGCAATTGTTTCTATACAGCCATATTTTCCACAATTACAATAAGAGCCATTTTCATGTTGAACTGTAATATGGCCGATTTCTCCACCTCCACCGGTTGTACCTGAAACGATTTCACCATTGGCAATAACACCACCTCCAACACCAGTTCCTAAGGTTACGCATACAAGATTTTCTAAATTCTTACCTGCACCTTGCCACATTTCACCTAAGGCTGCACAGTTTGCGTCATTTTGAACAAATGCTGGTAGTTGAAAGCGATTCTCTAATTTTTCTTTTAACGGATAATTTTCCCATCCTATATTTGTTGCCCGTTTCATGACACCATTTGATAAAATTGGTCCCGGTGCCCCCATTCCAACTCCAAGAAATTCTTCTTTATTAACTTGTAAACGTTTTAATACTTTCTCAAACTCTTCATAAATCTCGTCAATGATATGTTTACCTTTTTCAGCGATATTCGTTGGAATTTGCCATAAATCAATTAAATTTCCATTCTTATCAATAATTGCAAGTTTAATTGCAGTTCCACCAAGATCAATACTAAAAATTAAATTTCGTTCCATGTTTTTCACCTCTTTAATGTATTTTTCTTCTTTTCTTTCTCAAGTTGAATTTCATGACGAACTAGTAATAGCGCCATTTGAAATTCTTTTTGATCTATTACATTAGAATAATAAAGTTGTTTTAATTCATCTTCCATTAATTGTAAATCACCTAAGCGATCACCAACATAAATAAACGAACCGAAGCGCTTTAATAATTGTCGTACATCATAAATTGAATTCACATTTCTCACCCTTTAGTAAAATTAACAAAAATGTCCCTCAAAGTAATTATAAACAAACTTTCGTCAAGACGCATTAAATAAATACGCATTATAAATATTACTATACCTCTTTTCCGTTTCCAACATCGATTTTTTACTATTCCTCTTCATAAAAATCTAACTTGTCCATATATATATTAATAAGGTGTTTTTCACCATTTAATTCCATTGCTGTTTCAGTAAATTCAAAACAACGGAGGTGATGAAAAATGAAAGTGAATAGAAACGGTCTGTTAATTATTCCAGTAATTATTACAATAATCGCATGTATTTATTGGTTAAGCTCTAATAAAGATGATGTGATAGAAACGATAACGTTTTTCCCACTTGATGAGAAAGCAGTCTTTTTAGATACAAAAACAGAAATTCTATCACCACAAGTTAAAAATAATCAAATCATCTTACCAATCACAACCTTTTCTCGGCTTAACGAACCAGCTTACTTACGACAAGACATTGCCCTTGTTTTTGCTAACGGTAGATTAGTTAAAAAGTTAAGTATATGGAAAGAAAATATTGATCAATTAAAGCTTGCAGATGAAGTGAGAGTGAATAACAATCAACTAATACAAGTAATTAGTTATCATTATAGTGAATTACATAGAGACAATGAAGAGATTAAAAGTACACAAGCACTCTCTGACGATAAATTATATTTACTAACGAAAGAAAAAAATTCGGTTATAACATTTCGTCAACCTCATAACGAGGAAGAAATTCAATGGAAAGAAAAATTAGATAGTGATGAACATATGCTACTTCAATCTACTATTGAAAAGGCAGCTAATAAATACAATTTTAAGCTAAACTTTTATGACATTATTCCATTATACGAAATTTCAAGTTATGCAAACCGTCCGTTACCGGGTTTTTCACAAAAACAAACGAGTGAGATTGTCGGAAAGCTGTGGGAAGGGATATATAAAAATTATGTTGTTGGCATAAGAAAAAATGACGGAGAAATTGTTTCACCAATTGGCAGTACAATCCCCATCATATTATTAGCAAAAGACCGTTCACATTTATTTGTTATCTTTGAAACAGAAACAGATGAAGTTTATTTATTAAAGCAGCTAATTTCAAAATAAAAAGTTTAATAGATTAATGGTGGCAATTTCGGATAAGTAAATCCATAATATAAGCTACCTACCGTTAGAAGTAACGCAATTATAAAAAAGGCAATCCTTTTATCAGATTTTCGCTCTTTCGGTAAATGGACAATGCCAGCAGCTAAAAAACCACCAATTAAACCACCAATATGACCAGCGTTATCAATTCCTGGTGCAACAAATCCTAAACTTAAGTTAATGACAATTAATCCAATAATATTAACACCCATCGTCCGGAAAAATGTTCTTTTATGGATAATCCCAAAATATAATAATGCTCCGAACAAACCAAAGATTGCACCACTTGCGCCTGCTGAAATATTATAGTTAAAAACAAAACTTCCTACTGTACCTAAAAATCCCGCAAATAAATAGATAATCAAAAAGCGGATTTTGCCATAAATCCCCTCAACCATCGTACCTAAATAATAGAGAGCTAAACTATTAAAGAGAAGATGAATCATTCCGATATGAATAAATATTGGTGTTATGAACCGCCACCATTCGCCAGCTAATATAAAAGGATTGAATTTTGCACCGAAGGCGACTAACACTTCCGGATTTAACGTACCTCCAGCAAACTCCATCAATAGGAATACAACTATTTGAATTACTAAAAATATATAAGTAAAAAATGGCTTAGTTTGTTTTAAAAGCTTTTTTTCTTTTTTCTCAAGTAGTTTAATTTGTTGAATACAGTTATTTCGAACAACATCTATTTCATACGGTTCATATTGTTGTTTTATAGGACCAATTAAATCTTTACCAAAAATATTTGCTAATTGTACAATTGAATCACTTATATGACTTCCGGCAATTAAAAAATTGCGCACACTAGTTTTTGATTTATCTAGTTGGAAAGAACGGTTAAACAAGTCTTCGTATGAATCTACCGGTGGATAGGCGGAAATATATACATTTAAACAATCAAGTTTCTTTTTAAAAAATCGCTTTCGTATCATTTCTCCATTCATACATGTTTGCTTTATGTCTTGTCTTAGCCAATTCGTCCAATCAATATCATATCTTTTAATACGAATAGTCGGAATTTTTCTATTATTAAAATGTTCTAGCCAAATTTCTGTTTGATCATCAGAAATATTGAGTATTCGATAACCTTCTATTAATAATGAATGGATTAATCTCCAATACAAATAGTCTTCTCGATAACTAAAATAACTCAATCGCTTCCCTACTTTCATCGAAAATGAATAACTTACAAGCGTAGCTCCAATTACAAAGTTATTAATGTCTATTACTATTAATTATAGTTTGATTACATGTATAAATGCAAAAAGACTGCATTATTAGGAGCGTTTAACACCTTTTTACATGCAGTCTAAATAATTAAAATGTCGTTCTTTCTCGATTAGAAAAAAGCATATCTGAAAAAAAGATTCTTTATAAAAGGGAGACTCATCGTACCAGAAACAACGATTTGCCGAATCATTCGATTGCCTAAAACCCAGTTCATAATACGATAACGGTTTTTCAACACCGCAGATACAACTAATCCAAGTAATAAAGTTTTTAATAATCTTCCAATCATTTCTTCGACCTCCTAAGCTTATTTTTGGACTAATTTCATTTTTTATCCAAAAACTTATGCTAAAAATAAAATAACACTTAGTAAGGTCGCAATTACAATCGATAAAATATTAACAATATCGTTATCAATGAAACGAAGTCCTTTATAATAGATTGTTGGTTGTCCACAATGAACTTTCTTTTCAGTAATTAGACCACAAATCGAGCATTGAAATTTCACTTGAATACTTCTCCCTAAGATTGAATCAACAATCATGCCGAAAAAACCGAAACATATAATCCATATTATCGATAACCATGAGAATATCTCAAACCAAAAGACTTTTGCTGTTAGTCCGATGATAATAGCTCCCATCAAACTAGCAACCGTTCCTAAAATAGAAAAGGCACCCGATGTTCCCTTCCGTACTCTCTTAAATGGAAAGATTAAAAAAGGATCTTTTTTACTTAAAACACCGATTTCTGACGCCCACGTATCAGCTGTTGAACAAGCTAAAGAGACTGCAAAAGTTAAAATCCAAATCGGTTCTTCTTGCCAATAAAAAAGAAGGCTACTTAAGGCTGGAACACCTCCGTTTGCTAAAACTTGCACCCAATCCCTAGCATCCCCTTTAGCAACTATATGTTCAACGGATTGTTTTTGTTCTCGCTTCCACTTCGTAAAAAAGCTCGAAGTTACAAAAAAGACAATAAGAAGAATAAAACCTTTAATGCCGATACCAATAAAAACCGCAGTCCCTACAAAAATAGAAGCTATTGCACCACTTAAGCGCAGAGCATTTTCTCGATAAGCTAAATAAGAAAATATACTAACAATCAGAAAAACAATCACATCATTCACAATGATATACGTTCCTTTCCCCTACAACTTTTTGAACATACCAATCATGTGGTTCAACTGGAATGTCTTCTAGTAATTGTTCATCAAAAGCTAAAGAGACCGTCTTTCCTTTATACATCGGTAAAAATCGATCGTAGTACCCCCCGCCAACACCTAATCTTTTTCCTTCATTAGTAAAGGCTAATCCTGGTACAATGACTAATTGGATTTCTTTAGGATTAACTTTGATCGTTTTTTCAACTACTGGTTCATATAAGCCATAAAATCCTTTTTCTACTTGTGTAAAATCATTTATTTGATAAAATTCAAGCCCTCTTGTTTCTGGAACACATTTTACAGCTGCTACATTTTTTCCTTGTTCCCAGGCTTTTTCAATAATTGGATATGTATTAACTTCAGGGAATATTGAAATGGTGATACCAATACAATTTGCTTCCTTCCACTCTTGAAGTTGAAATAATTGTTCAGCAATTTTTTTCGATTTTTCTTCATATTGTTCCTTAGCAAGAGAACGTAATTTGTCCCGTACTTGTTTTCGAAGTGTTTTTTTAACCATAAAACTCACCTCTCTACAATCATTTTTTATATAAATAATTATATTTAAAAATTTTGGGCATAAGAAAAACAGCAGGTAAATGCCTGCTGTTTATTTTGTTTCACGATGTACTGTTTGTTTTTTATCACGTGGACAGTATTTTTTTAACTCTAAACGATCCGGATTATTCCGTTTATTTTTTGTTGTTATATAATTACGTTCACCGCACTCAGTACATGCTAATGTAATATTTACGCGCATACTAATCCCTCCAGTCATATACAAATTACGACTTTTCTATAATACCATTATTTTTTAGAAAAAGCTAGTCTAGATTTTAGCCTTCTATCCCATTTTATTAAGTTTTTTTCCTCATGGGCTTCAGAAAACATTGTCCACGTATAACCTATTGCCTTTCCATAAGGATTTAACGTAGTCTCCAACGAAAAAACTCCTACAACATCACCTGTACCGAGCGGATAAAATGGAATTCTTCCTTGTCTTATTTTGTCACTATAATCTTCACGTTTTAAGACGCCGTATTGAGATATTGATGAATAATTAATAATGCCAGAAGTTAAAAATAAGCCATGGCGATTACTTAAAAATAATACATCTTCTTTCGGGGATACAAATACATAATTTTTTTCAAAAGGGTGTAAACTACATTTTACAAACAATTTTATCGGAAAATAAATATTGTGGTTATTCATTAATGTAAATTTCGTTAGCATTTGATTTTCTGTTATCGTTTCATAATGATAATTAATTTCAACAAAATTGGCTAATTTATTCTTACCAGAAATCGGAATCATCTTCCCTTGGAAAAATACTAAATATTCCATTTCAATAAACTTTAATAATTTATTTGCTACATTAATTCGTGTGAATGTCATTTATTTCACTCCTACAAATAATAGTCCACATCGTATATTATTCTGAATCTTTTTTAAAATTCAATGTATATACATCGTAACATCAAATGAAAAATGAAACAATAAACATAATTTGTCATATTTTGTTGTTTTTACTGAAGTTCACCTTTATTTTTTCAATACTCTAGTAAATATGTTAAAAGTTTTACTAATTTAACTTTTATATTTCATAGTGTCATCTAATGTCGAATTATGATAAACTCTTGTTTGGGAGTGATAATATGAATATATTAATCATTATTATGATTATTATTGCTGTTCTACTAATTGTTGCCTCTTTTGTTATACCAGATTATTCAAAGCAAGTTAAAGAAGATATCGATCAACTTTCAATTCAGCTTTACCAAGAAACTTATCAAATTAAAAAGCGATTAAAGGTTTTAGAAGAAGAATTGTTAATACCTAATAATGACATATCTTTAAATAAACAGTCTTCTAAAAAAGTGAATCCGATAATCGTCAATCAAGTTCACTTATTAAATGAACAAGGATTATCCGTTGATCAGATTGCCAAACAATCTGCTTTAACAATTGAAGAAGTTAATGAGATTTTAGAAGATGATAAAGGTTGGGACAGAAATGAATAATATTAAATTACGCTTCTTTGGAGCTGGGATGCTTCTTGTTGCAGTAGTACTATTCATATATGTTCAATTCTTTGATAAAACGGATCAAGAAGAAGTAAAAAACGCTTTAGAAAAAGATGGGTTTACAGTGGTCGCAACAGATGAGTTTCAAGGACTTAAAGACAAAGTGAAGCAGTTAGAACAAGAAAAGGAACAATTAATCGCAGAACAGCAAAAAACTGAAGATAAACAATCAGAAGAACAAACAAAGGAAGAAGAAACAAAGGAAGAAGAACCGGAACAACCTGAAAAAGTTGTTGTTAAAATTGAATCCGGCATGAGCCTTTCAGATATTGCAGATAGGCTAAAAGAACATCAAATTATTGAAGATACGAAAGCCTTTAAAGATTTCATGATTGAAAAAGAATATGAACGTTACGTTCAAATTGGAGATTTTGAATTTACAAAAGGTATGAGTTTAGAAGAAATCGCAGACGTTATAACAAGATAGAAAAAGACTGTCAATTGACAGTCTTTTTCTTATTCCCCATCTTCTACTTCTTGTCTTGTCGCTTCATTATTGTCAGTTACTGTATCACCGTTCGCATCATTATTTTCATTATCTTCTGTTTCTTCTTGTCCCTCACCATTTGCATCATTATTTTGATTTTGTTTCTCTTCTTTCGTTTCATAGTAAGCCTCGACTACCCGTTCACCAATTCTTGCGGAAATATTATATGGTAAAGAAGGTCCACCAGAATTATAAACATTCGGTACGACGATAGCGAAAGCAATTTCCGGATCATCGTATGGAGCATAACCAACAAAATTGATATTATAAGTTTTTACCCCTTTTCTTAACTTTTCATCCCAAACATACGATTCTGCAGTACCGGTTTTTCCTGCAACTGTAACCGGAACATTTTTAAAGTAATTTCTCGCAGTACCTTGACTTCCATTCACAACTTGATAAAACCCTCTTTGAACACGTTCAAGCCAATCTTTTTTCACATCTACTCGATTTAGAACCGTTGGACTAAATTCCTCAATAATTGGACCTAGTTCATCGTCCTCAGGATTTGGTTCACGTATTTCTTTTACTAACATAGGTTTCATCCGATAACCGTCATTAGCAATCGTAGCAACATATTGGGCTAATTGTAATGTAGTATACGTATCAAATTGTCCAAAAGAAAAGTACAACAGTTTACCTGGATTATCTGGATCGTTTTGTACACCTATCGCTTCATTATCAAATCCAATGCCAGTAGTTGTTCCTAAGCCAAACTGGGCATAATAGGAACGCATTTTTTCTACTAGGTTTAAATAATTCCAATTCATTGATTTCCTAGGCACATACGTATCTCCTGCCATTGCATAAACAATTTTTGCCATATAAACGTTTGATGACCGTTCTAATGCTTTAATGTCATTGATTGGACCCATAGATCTACCAGCAGACCGAATTGTATTCCCACCAGGTAAAAACATAACTTCATCGCGCAAAACGGTACCTGGATATATAGCTCCATCTTGGTACCCCATTAAAACGGTAGCCCCTTTTACAACAGACCCTGGTTCAAAGGCAGCTGTAAAGGTACCACTGGCAAAATCACTCCAAGTTCTTTCTTTTTCATCATACTGTTTACCAGCCATAGATAGTACTTCACCGGTTTTCGGATTAAGTACAACGGCAAAGGCTTTGTTAAGGTAATTATTGTTCGGATATGGAATTGCATTTAAAATTTCTTCTTTTATAATTTGTTCAACTTTTGCTTGAAATTCCATGTCGATAGTTAAGACGACATCTTTACCACTTTTACCTTCTGAAACAATTTCTTGTTCAACGACTTCACCTTGCTTATTTGTGACAGTCCTAACTTTCGTTTTCGTTCCTTGTAATATATCTTCTAAATAACTTTCTAAATACGTATAGCCAACACGATCATTTAAGCTATAACCTTTTGCTTTGTAATAATCTACTTTTTCTTCAGGTAGTCCTGGTTTAACTGAACCAAGGATCCCTTTAAACGTATCATCATATGTGTAAGCTCTTTGCCAATCGGTTGTCACATCAACCCCCGGTAAGTCACCTAAGTTTTCGCTAATCATCGCGTACTCCATATCGGTAACACCTTCGTTTTTAATAATCGTCGGTGTTAATGCCGTTGCATTATAAATTTTTCCATATATGGCCGCTACATTTTTATCAATCGTTTTAGTGTGCTCCTCAGTCACACGATCAAGTTTTAATTGGTAAATTTCTTTGTCTTTATATTTTTCTTTTTCTTCTTTTGTAACTAATTCATCCCCATTATCGTTTTCTAACAACCAAATATCCTTCAAATCACGCTCTCGAACCTTTTTAATATCTTCTTCCGGCATTTGAATGTATGGAGCGAGATCTTTTGCAACTTTGAGTAAATCCTTTGGTTGAGGATGTTTTGGTGGTGTATACGTAATTGCTTTCTGAGGAACATTATAAACGATTTTTGTATAATCATTATCATACATTTCCCCACGTGGAACAGAAAAGTTAACCGACTCCACATCTGTCATTTCCACTTGTCTTTTAAATTCTTTACCTTGAACTATTTGTACGACCCCGAGTCGCAGAACAAGACCAGAAAATAATAGGAAAACAACAAAGAACAATAAGTTCAATCGTGTAGGAAGATGACTTTTTTTCTTTTTATTATCTATCTTTTTATTTTTCAAAGGTCCTCCACCCCGTTTCAATAGCTATTAATAAAATTTTATTTATTTTTAAGAGTTAATCTTTTAATTTAGATTCGTACCTATCTTTTAATCCATCCTCTATTCTATTCGATTTTTCGACAATTTTCTATAAAAATAATCCTATGTAATCAAAATATAATAAAAAAGTATTCAAAAAGAAGGCTGATCAAATAATCAGCCTCTCCATATTTAATCAAGTTTGCATTTTTGTTGCTTTCACATGTCTAATGAAAACATAAATAAATAAGTAACCTGAGCCTAGAATAACGAGTAAGTAGGGTAACACAACGTTAATTGACATATTGGAAACAGCGATTAAAAAAATAACAATCGAACAAGCACGACCTGCGTTTAAAAATAATTCTTTTACAACGATATATTCTATTCTCATTTCAGCTGCTTTCCAACTTTTCCCAATAATATCATAGGAAGTGGAATTAAATGGAACAAGCACAATTGGATAGGCAAATGCAATAACTGCTGAATAAAGTAATAACATCGGATAAGTAACTTTAATAATAATTAAGAATACGGATCCAAAAAGTATAATTCCACCGAAAAGCATTGCCTTGTTACGATTGTTATATTTTATGTAACGTGATGCCAAATAGTAAGTTATAAAAGAGACGAAGGAATTAACAAAGGCAAAAGTTCCTAACGCCATTTCACTACCTGTCGCAATAAATACATAAATAGTTATAACAAAGGCAAAGATCCCCTCTCTAACACCTTGAAAAAAGGAAGCATTTGTGACCAGTTTCCAATTTTTATTTCGCTTTCGTTCGTGGAAAATCTTTATAAAATAATAATTACCTGTGGCAGATCGCTTTGACATGAAAAAACTTAAAAATGTGGCAAGAGCAAATAAGCTTAAGGAAATAATAAATATTACCGTATAGCCAACAAAACCAGTTAATCGAGATATAATAAATCCAGCTAATAGTGGGCCAATCATACCTCCGACTGAGTTTAAAATACCTAAAAACCCATTAAAAAAGTCTCGCGTTTCTGGTTCGGTAATTTCAAAGGTTAGCACATTAAAGGCCAGCCAGTAAAATCCGTAGCCAATTCCGAGTATGGCACCGAGTAAAATTAAAAATTTACTAGCATTCGTACCTATTATAAGAACAGTAATATAAAAAACAGCTAAAAAAATAATACCTAACCGAAATACGATCATCCGATCCACTTTTTTTGCTAGTCGACCAGCTAATATGAAAGTAAGTGGCTGAAAAATAACAACTGTTAAATTATAAATTGCAATTTGGAAAAAATCGCCAGTTTGTTTCCAAATATAAATATTGACGAATGTATTCGATAAAGCAACACTTAAAGAATAAAGACCACCAATAATAAGCAAAAAAATTAAATCCTTTGTTATTTCTATATCTCCGAAAGCTTTTTTAATCCGAAGTTGTACCATGATCGTCTCCCCTTTAAAAGATATTGTTTGTTATTAAAGAAGAGATATACTGTTTTAGTCTTAATTATTTTAAGAAATAGTTTACATATTTTCCT
>NZ_JAACYS010000038.1 GCF_009996845.1 Pallidibacillus pasinlerensis
CTTGTATTGTCATTAATTGCTTTTATTATACTTTATCGATTTTTAAGTTATGTTAAAGCTTTAAAAAGTTCATACGATGAACAATTAGAAGGAATTGTCAAAGGTGTCATAGCCACACTAGAATTAAAAGACCCGTATACCCGAGGACATAGTGAGCGGGTGGCCTGCCTATGCGGTAAGTATGGCAAAGGCAACAGGTAAATTTAAAGAGTCTGAATTACGTTATTTTTATTACGCCTGTTTATTACATGATATCGGTAAAATTAATATACCGGATGCAATTTTGACAAAACCTGGAAAACTATCAGATAATGAGTATGAGATTATTAAAACTCATCCTATTGTTGGAGCTGAAGCAATAAAAGATGTTGAAGGAATTGCCGATTATATTGATGTCGTTTACCATCATCATGAAAGATGGGATGGTAAAGGATATCCAGAAGGATTGGTAGGGGAAGAAACTCCACTACTTGCTAGAATAACGGCTGTTGCTGATGCTTTTGATGCGATGACTTCCTCTAGGTCTTACCGTCCAGCACTCCCATTTGAAGAAGCGTGTAAACGAATCGAGGCTGGTAAAGGTAGTCAATTTGACCCGAAATTGGTCGATTTATTTTTGCAGATATACCCAAATTGGGTTGAGATATCTGAAAACTATTATAAAGTTGTGGATATGCTAGGAGGGGAAGCTAATGAAAATCCGCAAGTTAGAAAAGATTAAGGTAACTTGTTGGTGGTGTGTTTTTTGGCCAAAAAACTAAATAGAAAGTAGTAAAAATAAAATATTAATTGCATTTTCACCTATTTTTAACACTCTAATTTAATTCATTAAAAGGATGCTAGTTTTTTAGCATCCTATTTTAATTTATAAATAAAGGAGGGGAGTTCGTAGTGAAAATCTCGTTACAATCTCAATTAAAGTTATATCCATTATCCATTCGTAAAGATAAAAAGAATTATATTGTCGAAGAGCCGATATCGGGTGAGTTTTTTGAAATGCCGAAGATTTGTATCGATGCGATTGAACGGTTGGAAAAAGGAGAGACAATCGGTTCGGTTGAAAAGGTATTAAAGGAACAATATCCAGATGAAGATGTGGACATGATTGATTTTACTGAACAGTTAATCGGGTTAGGACTTGTTCAGGAAATTGATGGGGTAAAGGTATCTGAGAGAAAGATGGGGGCAAATGAGAATTCTAGTGGTTTAACATGGATTCCTTCACGATTAGGTCGTTTCTTTTTTAATCGAATCATGAATAAAGTTTATTTGCTATTATTATTGTTAAATATATTCTTTTTTGTTTTCAATCCAGAGCTTTTGCCCCATTATAAAGATATATTTATCTTTGATACGATGGTATTAAATATCATTACCTATCTACTTATATCTTTAATTTTAATTATTATTCATGAGTTTGGACATGTTCTTGCGATTCGAGCGCATAACCTACCAGCTAAATTAAGTATTGGTAATCGACTGATTTTTATCGTATTTGAAACAGATTTAACTGCTGCGTGGAAACTTGATCCAAAACAGCGAAATATTCTATATTTTGCCGGCATGTGTTTTGAACAAGTGATTATGTTCGTCGCCCTTTCCATGTTACTTCTTTTTCCAAATGTAGGCTTTGCTAGTTTTTTAAGTATTATTGTCTTTGATATTTTTATAAAAACAATCTATCAATGTTGTTTCTATATGAAAACCGATGTCTATTATATTGTAGAAAATATCACAGGTTGTTATAACTTGATGGAAAGTGGAAAAGAATATATTCGTTCATTTTTCAAAGGAAAATCAGGGAAAGATTATAAGCAAATCTTTCAAGGGGAATTGAATGTTGTTCGTGCGTATAGTGCTTTTTACGTTGCTGGTGTAATTGTTACTTTCCTGTTAGCATTTGTTTATTTTATTCCACAACTGTACTTTGTGTTTGATACCATTTTCGCGAATGTACGAAATCCAGAGAATCCGGGTGCTTTTTGGGATGCAGTTGCAATTTTAATTCAAATGCTAATAGTAGTTGGTATATTGATTTATATAAAAATGAAGAAAAGACGTGAAGTAAAGAATTAGGTTAGACAAAAGGTTGTTCCTTGCGTTTATTTTAAATACATATAATAAAATGTGCTAAAAGTATAATGCCGGAGAAGGAGGTATTATACTTTTTTGTGCATTATGTACTAGAATTGAAAAACAAAGACTTTTTCATTTTTATTTTTTGAATATTTAGAGTTGATGTAATAATCGCGGTGGAATATAGTATACAATAAGAGGTAAAAAAATAGATTGTAAATAAAATGGATGTTATTTTTTTGAAAAAGGTTACGTGCAGGAACAATTACATTATTGAGGGTACAGTTAGTTGATGATCCTGTTTTATAAAATTCGGGAGGTGTAATTTGTGAAAAGGAAAGTTTTAGTAACACGAAGACCACCGGAACATGTATTAGCACAACTTCAGAATGAGTTTGAAGTCGATTTTTGGGATTCGGAAGAAGAACAGATTCCTAGAAATACACTTTTGGAAAAAATGAATGATGTTGATGGGATTCTCTGTTTAATTACAGAAGAAATAAATGAGGAAGTGTTAGATAAGGGAAATAGGTTAAAAGTTATTAGCAATTTAGCTGTAGGCTATAATAACATCGATGTTCAAGCTGCATCTGCAAAAGGAATTATGGTGACCAATACCCCAGGGGTTCTAACGGAAACGACCGCAGACCTTACATTTGCACTGTTACTTGCAACAGCAAGAAGATTAGTAGAAGCTTCACAAGTTTTAAGAGAAGGAAAATGGAAAACTTGGTCACCAATGTTTTTAACAGGGATGGATGTCCATTCTTCAACTTTAGGGATTATTGGATTAGGTGAAATCGGGGCTGCTGTTGCTAGAAGGGCTAAAGGTTTTGGGATGAATATTTTATATTATAATCGATCTCGTAAACACGCAATAGAACAGGAACTAGGGGTTAAATATGTTGAGAAAGAAGAATTATTAAGAAAATCCGATTTTGTTTGTATTTTAACTCCGTTAACAAAAGAGACGAAAAATTTGATTACGAAAAAAGAATTAAATTTGATGAAAAAAACAGCTATTCTAATTAATACTTCAAGAGGCGGCATTGTAAATGAACAAGATTTAGTAGAGGCTTTAGAGAATGGTGAAATTTGGGGAGCAGGACTTGATGTATTTGAACAGGAGCCCGTTCCGGTAGACCATCGGCTGTTAAAATTTCCGAATGTGGTCACAACACCACATATTGGAAGTGCTAGTATTAATACAAGAATAAAAATGTGGGAGCTTGCCGCAAAAAATCTAACAGCTGCTCTAAAGGGTGAGATTCCTCCAAATTTAGTTAATAAAACTGAATTAAACATCGAAGCAACTAATCCGTAAAAGAGGAAGGGTATTTATGAAATTTGTATTAGCGCCCGATTCATTTAAAGAAAGTATGTCGGCAAAAACTGCTGCTTTCGCAATGAAAAAAGGAATTATGAAGGTATTTCCTGAAGCAGAATGTGTCATTGTACCAATGGCAGATGGTGGAGAGGGAACTTTGGAATCCCTTGTTAGTGCAACAGAAGGAGAAATTATTAAGACTGATGTAATAGGTCCTTTAGGAAAAAAGGTAACAGCTGAATATGGACTTTTAGGTGATAGTGAAACAGCTGTCATTGAAATGGCTAGCGCCAGTGGTTTACAGTTAATTAAACCCGAAGATCGAAACCCGCTACACACGACATCTTATGGGACTGGTCAGTTAATAAAACATGCGCTGGACAAGGGAGTAAATCGTATTTTAATTGGCATTGGAGGTAGTGCCACGAATGATGGTGGAGTTGGCATGCTTCAAGCTCTTGGTGTTTCATTTAAAGATAAAGACGGTGAAGAATTACCGTTTGGCGGTGGAGCATTAAAACATTTACATACGATTGATACGAGTGGACTGGATGAACGAATTCATAACGTTCAAATTGATGTAGCTTGTGATGTCAATAATCCATTAATTGGTCCAACAGGAGCCTCCGTTATATTTGGACCACAAAAAGGGGCAACCCGAGATATGGTAACCATTTTGGATCACAACTTAACTCATTATGCCAAAGTAATTAAAGAACAGTTGGGAGAGGATATTGCATTTGTCGCCGGTGCTGGAGCTGCCGGTGGAATGGGTGCGGGATTATTGGCTTTTTTAAGTGCACGGCTAAAAAAAGGAATTGACCTTGTAATTGAGTATACCCGTTTGGAAGAATATGTTAAGGATGCGGACTTTGTGTTTACTGGAGAAGGAAGTATTGATGGACAGACATTATATGGAAAAACCCCATACGGCGTAGCAACAGTAGCCAAAAAATACTCTGTTCCCGTGATTGCTTTTGCTGGAAAAATAGGAAACGACATTGATGCACTATATGAAAATGGTTTTAATGCTATTGTAGGAATTTTAAAAGAGGTTACGTCACTGAAAGAATCACTCGAATCTGGTGAATCTAATTTAGCTTTTGCAACCGAGAATGTTTGTCGTATATTGAAAATTAATAGGATAGATTAGAGTACTGTTCCTAACAGTTAGTAATGTAATGTGAATAGGCGATGTTAGAAGTGAAACTTGTCTATTAATATAGTAAACGCACGAAATGTTCAATTTGAAATATTTCGTGTGTTATTTTTTTATATATTAAAAGTCGGAGGAGGATAATTGAAATAAAATTTTTAAAAAAATGATGTAAGACATGCCCCTCTGTCTCGTTGTTTTTTCGTTGAATGGATTGTGAGAATGTGTAACTATATACACAAATGGAAAAAGGAAGTGGAAACGATGGATTTTCGCTATGCAACTACAGACGATATACCTACATTAGTTAAGTTCAGAAATAAGTTATTAATAGATGAAGGATTGGAACCAAATGTAAATATTGATCAAGATGTTGAGCAGTATTTTAAAAATAGATTTAATGATGGTTCTTTGATTCAATTAGTTGTGGAAGATGAAGGTGAAATTATTGCGACTGGTGGAGTTGTTATTTACGAATTACCACCAAGTTTTACGAATAAAACAGGGAAAAAAGCTTATATTGCCAATATGTATACGAAAGGTGAATATCGTGGGCGAGGAATTGCGAAAACAATTTTAACAAAATTGTTAGATGAAGTGAGAACCTTAGGGATTACGAAATGTTTCCTACTTGCTTCGGATATGGGGAAGCCGTTATATAAAAAATTCGGCTTTAAAGAAACCGAGGCATACATGGAATTAGACTTGTAATGGTATAGGGGTAATGGTACAGGGGGACGGGTTCCTTGTACCAAATGCATTGATTTTGTCGGACCGCAGTTTAATTGTAAGAATGGTACAGGGGGACAGGTTCCTTGTATTAAATGCATATGATCTTTCCCAAAAATAAATGAGCGGTAGGCGTATTTTTTACAATTAACATAAAGTGAGCGTGATTCAAATTCTTTTCAATAAAGTTATGATTCTTTTTATTACTATTGTTCAGTTATCTAAACTTTTGTTTCGCAATTCTTTAAATGTAGGGGAAACGATAACTGGTTGTGAGTCATTAATTTCGACAATCGATAATGTATTATGCTATTCTAATTTTGTAAACGTTTTCTGTATACTAGTATGTCGAACTGCTAGCTTACAGGCTATATTTTTCAAAAGCTTATTAATCTAGGGAATCAGAATGGGGGAAATAAAATGAAAGCATTAGTATATTATGATTCGAAAAATGCAAAGATTGAAGACGTTTCAACACCAGAAGTTTCAAAGGGTACAGTTAAAGTAAAAGTGAAATATGCCGGCATTTGTGGTACGGACTTACACGAATACCTACATAAAACCTATGTAACAGAAGATAAAATGATTTTAGGTCATGAATTTACAGGAGAGATTGTAGAAGTAGGAGAAGGGGTTACTAAATTTAGAGTAGGCGATCGTGTTGCTGTTGAGCCAATCTGGGGTTGTGGCGAATGTGCAGCATGTAAAAAAGGAAACTACAATACTTGCGTAAAAATGCAGTCATATGGCCTTCACGAAAATGGTGGGTTTGCTGAATATGTAATCGTAAAAGAAAACAATCTATTTGCACTTCCAGATAGTCTAAGCTATGAGTTAGCTGCATTAGTAGAGCCAACAGCTGTTGTTCTTCATGCAATTAGAAATAGTAGTTTTAAAGTTGGAGACCGAGTAGCGGTATTTGGTGCAGGTCCGATTGGTTTACTTTTATCAGAATCCCTTCGAGCAGCTGGAGCAAGTAAAATTTTCGTTGTCGAAGTTAATGAACAAAGACGAGAGTTAGCGAAAGAAATGGGCGCAGATATCGTAATCGATCCAACAAAAGAAGATGCAGTAAAAATCATTCAAGAATTAACGAACGGTGGTGTTGACGTTTCTTATGATGCTGCCGGAGTAGAAGCAACCTTTAATAGTGCATTAGAAAGCGTAAAACCAAACGGCGAGTTTATGGTTGTTAGTGTGTTCTCTAAACCAGTATCTTATCATCCTGCAGGACAACTAGTTACTGAAAAGAAAATCACTGCTTCTTTAGGTTATAATAATGTTTTCACTGAGAGGATTGATTTACTTGCGAAAGGTTCTATCAAGGCAGCTCCAGTAATTACTAGTATCATTTCCTTAGATGAAATTGTTGAAAAGGGATTTGAAAAATTAATTAATGATAAAAGTGAAAGCAAAATTTTAGTAAGTCCAAGTAAATAAGTTTTTTTAAAAAACAATAATTTTATTAAAGTGTTGCTAAGAACACCCTTACATTTCGATATTGATTTGTAAGGGTGTTTTTGGTTTGAATTTGAAAAACAAACTTAGGCAAAAAAATGGGTGAAACAGGGGACCCGTCCCTCCGTATCACCCTAAAAACAGTGGAACACCGAACCCGTCCCCCTGTACCTTCCCCTGTACCTTACATGATTTGTAAGGTTATTGGTGGGAAATTCCAGTTATAATATGGGTAACATAATTTGCTGGAGAGGATTGGGAGGATAATAAAACGATGATTGGACAAGGGAAGTTGTTAGAGATTCAAGATTTAAGAAAAAATTATGGTAACAAGGGGCATGTAACAAGAGCATTAAATGGTGTAAGTTTCGATGTGTTAAAAGGGGAATTTCTCGGCATAATGGGACCGAGTGGATCTGGGAAAACGACATTACTAAACTGTATTGCAACGATCATGAAACCGACATCCGGTCGCGTTTTATTAAAAGGGGATAATATTAGTAGTTTTGATAGTAAGCGTTTAGCAGAGTACCGTGGCAGTCGGATAGGGTATTTATTTCAAGACTTTGAGTTACTTGATAATCTTACAGGAAAGGAAAATATATTATTACCGTTATCCATTCATGGCGTGGATTTTGCGAAGGCACGAGAAAAATTACATGAGTTGGCAACTTTTTTAGAAATTACTGATGTATTAAATAAGTTTCCTTCGCAAATGTCGGGAGGGCAAAAGCAACGGGTTGCAGTGGCTCGAAGTTTAATTTCAGAACCGGACATTGTTTTAGCAGACGAACCAACAGGAGCATTAGATACGCGTTCAGCTCGGAACTTAATGAATAAATTAACGGAAATAAATCGAAAAAATGAGCGGACGATTTTAATGGTGACCCATGATGCAAATGCAGCGAGTTTTTGTTCAAGAATTCTTTTTATACAAGATGGGGTCATTTTTCACGAACTTCGCAGGCAACAATCGGAATCTCGTGAGGAATTTTATGAACGAATTTTACAATTGTTAGCCCAGCTTGGGGGAGGAAGTGCCAATGTTCTTTAAGCTGATTATTAGAAATGCAAAACGGAGTCTTAAAGAAAATTTAATATACTTTGCAACGCTCGTTGTTGCTGTTGCCTCCTTTTATATTATTCTTTCACTTGAGAAGCAAGATGTGATCATATTTTTAAAAGAATTTGAAAGTGACGCAATTAATAAGCTATTAGCATTAATGCCCATTGTATATGGATTTGCTTTGTTTTTATTGTTCTTCTTAATATTATTTGCCAATCGATATCAACTAAATCGTAGAAGTAAAGAATTCGGCATGTATCTGTTGTTAGGGATGCGCAAAGAGCGGTTAATTTTACAACTGTTAGCGGAAGGAATGTTTATTTCAATTTGGGCATTGATTAGTGGCTTATTCATCGGTGCATTTTTAGCAGAATTAATAAGCTTAACTGTGGCAAAACTTGTTGGACAAGGAATTATTAGTCATCAATTTAGCCTGTCTTTAACAGCAATAGTTTTTACAGTGATTGGATTTTTATTAATCCAATTTATAGCTTTATTAATACTGGGTGGAAAGTTATTTTATCAAGAAATCTATCAGCTTTTAAATGATCAAATGGATAAAAAACAAGAGATGGGCGATGTGAAAGGGAATATCTTTCATATATTTATAGGAACGGTTTTACTCGTGATTGCCTATTGGCTCGCTCTTTTTCGTTTTAATGAAGTTGAAGGATTCATCTTATTTTTAGCATTAATTCTTGGTTGTATCGGAACGATATTTTTTATAAAAGGTTTTGGAAAATTACTAGGAATAATGGCAAGCAGGTCTGAGAAGAAATCTACGAAAGGGTTACGGACGTTTACTTTTAGACAGTTTCAAGAAAATGTTGCACATAAGTACCTATCAGTGTCCGTCACATCGATTTTAATGACGTTATCCATTATACTTATTGCTGATGGCGCTTCGAGCATTTTATCATTGGACAAAGTTTATAATAGAGAGACTTCCGTGTATGACTTTACAGTTTATGGTGAAAAGGAGAAAGTTGAACAGTTGCTTAATTCAGAGGAAATGGCACCATATGTAGCAGATTTGAATTTATTGGAGATTGGTCATATGAAACGAAAAGGTGAAGACGCTGACGGGATGTCGATTTCCATGGTGGATTGGTCAAAATTACGAGAAGAATTAATTTTGGCGTTACCACGAAAGGAAAGAGAACTGTTTGAATCGGGAGATATTCAAGGTTATACGATTAGTCCTGATAATCCAGATGCACTAAATTTACTAGGTATTTTAGAAATCGATGCAACAATACCTTACCTTATTCCAGAATCATCTTATAATAGATTGTTAGAAGCGGTTGATGAAGAACCATTGAATCTACAAGCAAACGAAATGGTTTTATATTTAAATCCGGATTTATTACCGATGGAACAGGTCGATAACATACCAGTGCTAGAGCAAATTTTTAAAAATGCAGCTCAAAGTAAAGAGAACTTACTTACGATTGATGGGACGGCTTTTTTCCTACGTCCATCGGTGCCGATGAGAGGGTTAGTCGCAGACCGGTCTATAGAAATTCACTCTGCATTTATTGTACCTGATCAAGTATTCGAACAACTCGTGAATCGAGAGACGTATGAAACGTATTGGAATTTTCGAATACCAAAAAAATTGCAAGATGAACAAGGTTTAATGATGCCAATGAAAGAAGCGAGTGAAAAGTTATCAGCTGCTGGCTTCGGTTTTGAAAGTTATTTACATAATTTTGGACGTCAACTTTTCTATGTCGTGGCTGGAAGTTATACGATTTTATATATGGGAATATTATTTTTAATTATTGCTTGTACCGTTTTAGCATTACAATTTTTAACACAGATGAAACAAACGAAAAACCGTTTCCTGACACTTTCTATGTTAGGTGCAAAACGGGAGCAAATGAAAAAATCACTACGTATGCAAGTATTGTTAACTTTTCTGTTACCAATTTCACTAGCTGTTGTTAGTGGGGCTGTTGGGATATGGGGGTTGATTAAGGCAGTTTTCATTCGTATTGATAATAATCCTTTGCTTTTTCCGATGTCCATTTTCTTTGCTTGTATTGTCCTTGGAATCTTCAGTATATATGGAATGGCTGTATCACGCACGGCTGAAGGTGAGATTGATAAATTACGTTGGAAGACAAATGTAGGTGAATAAAGAGGTGGTGTTGAAGTGACAAAGATTGTCATTGTAGAAGATGATGTATTTTTACAGGAAGAGTTAATGGATATTTTGAATAAAGCAGGGTTTGAAGTTGAAGCGATTACCGATTTTCATCATATCGTTAAAGAAGTTGTCACTTTAGCACCAGATTTAGTGTTATTAGATATAAATTTACCGGTACAATCCGGCTTTGAAATATGTAAAAGTTTAAAGTTAAAAGGTGTCGGACCCATATTAATTTTAACATCACGGGATAAATTACAAGATGAACTACATGGACTGGAGTTAGGGGCAGATGATTTTTTAACGAAGCCTTGCCACAAAGACCGTCTATTAGCCCGGATTCACAATTTGTTAAGAAGGTATAAAGGTCAACCGGAATTAATCCGTAGTGATAATTTTTCCTTAGATCCGAATACTTTTACATTGTATAAAGAATCCCAATCGATTGTGTTATCAACAAATGAAGGAAAAATACTGTTAGCCTTATTGCAAAATCAACCAGAGATTGTTTCGAAATCAGAGTTGAATAAGTTGTTGTGGGGAACAGATGAATATATTGATGAAAATGCTTTGCAAGTAAATCTTACCCGTTTACGAAAGACGTTACGACAAGTAGGTTTAGAAAATGTAGTCGAAACGGTTCGAGGGAAGGGCTACCGGTTAAGGGGGTAAGCAACTTTGAATAGGTTTAGGAGAATATTAGATTATATTTATGCCTATAAGTATTGGTTGTTGATGTTGGTTTGCACGAATTTATTGTTTATCTTCTTCGCTTGGTTAGCATATCCCGAGACCTTTCAAGTATTAGTTGGACTCATGGTTATTTTCACAATTACGGTAAGTGTACTTTCGATATTTATAACATTCCATAAAGAAAAAGCAATGGAAGATGCTTTTCATGAGTTTTTACTCGAACCGACGGAGATTAATGAGGAAAGATTATGTAAAGTTTCACCAAGAATGACTTGGCCGTATATCTGGGAAATGGGTAAAGTATTCCGCTCGTATGAAAAGCAATTAAATGATCGTACGCTTGAACTTGCGGACTATGAAAATTACATTGAAGGCTGGGTTCACGAAGTAAAAAAGCCGTTATCGTTAATGACGTTAGTATTGGATAATCGACGTGATGAAATGTCACCACTTGTAAGAAAGCGTATGGTCCATGTTCGGGATACGATGCACCGGGATGTGGAACGGATATTATATTTTGCAAGATTAAAAGCAGTTCATAAAGATTATTTATTTGAATCGATAAATTTGCTGGCATTTTGTAAAAAGACGGTAACAGATTATCAAAGTATTCTGGAAGAGTCTAACTTTCAAGTTGAGTTTCATGGACAAGATGTGGAAGTTGTTTCTGACCGGAAAGGTTTAGCATTTATTGTGGGGCAAATCATTGATAATAGTGTGAAACATGTGACTCAGAGTCAAGAGCAACCCGTTTTAAGGTTTGAAACAGTGAGGGAAAATGATGCGATTTTGTTAATAGTTAGTGATAATGGCCCTGGTGTATCTAGAGAAGACTTACCGTTTATTTTTGATAAAGGTTTTACTGGAAAAAGAGGATCACTTACAAAGGAAGCAACGGGTATGGGGTTATACTTAGTTCATAAAATGGCGGATGATTTAGCAATTGAATTGAATGTGAAATCTGAAATAGGGAAGGGGTTTACATTAGTATTAAAATTTCCAAAAGTTAAATAGGGTGAGGTGTGAGGACGGGGGGTACCCGTCTATTATTTTAGATGAATTAGCGGTTTCGCACAAAATCACCGTTTTTCGCACGAAAAATGGAAATTTCGCACAAAATTGAGGGGTGTTCGCACAAATTTTGCAAATTTCGCACACTTTGACGCAATTTTCGCACCTTCAATCTTAAAATTCGCACAAAACCACAGTAAGATTACCGATTTTTTATAATTACCTATCCTTTTTTATTATAAAACTTAATATTTTTATCAATTAAACTATAATTTTAATAATAAAAGATAAAGTATTATATGTTTTTCTAAGAAAAGGGAGAGGAGCGACGACAAATAAATAAAAAACTAGGTAAATCTTTATTATATTTATTAGTCGATAGTTTGGGAAAATTAAAGGAAAGGTAAAAAAGAAAAAAGTAAGTAGCAAAAAATGGATTCGTAAGCGAAAACAAAAGAATGGGGCCTTTTCATTACAAGGAATATTTGTATTTGTCTTCTTTCTCGTTCTTTGTTCCTTATCAATTACGTTTATGGTGAATGCAATTCATAAAATCATTCCTATTGGGCAAACGAAAACCGAGGCAACAATCACAAGTAAATACTCTCAGCGGGAATGGCTTGCTTTTCGTACGGATACAGATCATATGATTGATCCACTTTTTCAATTTGGTTTAATATATACAGATCAAAATGGAAAGGAGCATCGAGTGGTAAAAGAAGTTACTAGTTATACTTATTATAAATATGACGTAAATGATACGATGCCTATTTCTTATCGGAATGCCAACCCTTTAGATATTTTTATTAGAAAAATGAGTTTATTTGATTTCCTTTCTTTATTTAAATATGCGAAATTCTATTTGTATATCGCGGGTTCTATAGCTACTATTATTTTCGGTTGTAAAAAAATAACCCCAACGCAATCGTGTTGGGGTTTTTAAATTTTTTATAAATAATCTCTACGCAATTCTTCACCTGAACGTGGGGAAATGTAGCTTGGTGGTACGTCGAATACCGTTTTTGCACCGAATTGATTTTCTTTATTTAAGCGGTAAGCTGCCCGTGCATAAGCCACTAACACACTAGCCGTAAATTCTGGGTTACTATCAAGTTTTAATGAAAACTCATAAATTTGGTTGTTGTTGTCGCCGGTTTTACCACCGCGAATGACAAATCCTCCGTGTGGCGCTTTTGAATGATCACGTTGTAATTCTTCTTCTGTAATAAAATGAACTTCCGTATCATAATCCGCAAAGTAGTTCGGCATTGTTTTAATCGTTTCTTCAATTTTTGCTTGATCCGCACCTTCTTCAGGAACTACATAGCAAACGCGGCGATGTTTTTCAGCTGTGGATAATGTTGGGTTCACACCACTACGTACCTTTTCCATTGCATCTTCAGATGGAATTGTATATTGAACGCCGTTTTTTACACCTTCCACACGTCGTACCGCATCGGAATGGCCTTGGCTTAAACCTTTCCCCCAAAACGTATAGTTTTCTCCATTCGGTAAAATTGCTTCAGCCATTACACGGTTGATAGAGAATAAACCTGGATCCCATCCGACCGAAATGAGTGCGATTTTTTTCCCTTCTGCAGCTGCTTCATTTGCTTTTGCAAAAAATTCAGGGATTTTCGCATGGGTATCAAAGCTATCTACTGTATTAAAATGTTTGGCAAATTGTGGTGTTTGTTCTGGTAAATCCGTAGCTGAACCACCACAAAGGAGCATAACATCGATCTCATCTTTATAATCTAAAGCTTTTGAAATATGTTCAGCTTTCGCATTTGTATCTTCAATATGTAAATTTTCCGGATCTCTTCTCGTAAAAACAGCAACGAGTTCCATATCTTCTGTTTGTTGGATCGCTTTTACAGCACCTTTACCGAGATTGCCATATCCAACAATACCGATTCTAATTTTTCCACTCATGACCTACACTCCTTGTCCAAAAATAGTGAATCATTATGTTAACAACTTCACACAACCAACTTCTTATATTGTGTATATTTTATTATATCCGTTTCATAACTTTTCTGTAAATAATTTCGGGTTTTAATTATTGTTTTTAAAACACATATATTTATTTAAAATTTTTTACAAGCAATGTTAAATAAATATCAAATTGACCCAACTTGTTTAGAAATTGAAATAACGGAGGAAGTTTGTTTAGAGGATACAGAACAGGTTATTAATCTATTAAACAAGATTAGGAGTTTAGGAATTCGTTTAGCCCTAGACGATTTAGGAAAAGGATATTCTTCTTTACAATACTTAGTAAACTTTCCGTTTGATACGATTAAGATAGACCGGAGTTTTGTTGCTGATTTAGAAGTAAGTAAAGAACGTCGTGTAGTCATCCAATCGATTCTAGATATCTGTAAAAAATTAGGTAAAAGGGTCGTTGCAGAAGGGAGTTTTACTGAACTTTCATTGCGAAATTATTTTAATAAAATAGTAAATAAAAATGAATTTTAAAGTGAAGGTCATTTTTTCGATTAAATCTTGTGTTTTTTGAAAAAAGTGTGTAGTATAGAAATTGAGCTAAACACAAACATATAGGTTGATGGGGCTTAATAATGTTCGTGTTTCGTTTGTCAGGATTTTTTGGAAAAGCTTGTGTAACTCCGTTTTTTTGTTTTATTATATATACATCCAACATAATGCGAATTGCATAAAGGAGTTTTGACATGAAACATATTTATACGGGAAAAACGAAAGATGTTTACGAATTAGAAGACGGCAATTATTTATTAAAATTTAAAGATGATGTAACAGGGGTAGATGGTGTATTTGACCCAGGAGCGAATTCCGTAGGTTTAACGATTGAAGGTGCTGGACGTTCGGGATTAAAATTAACAAAATACTTTTTTGAATTATTAAATGAAAAGGGCATTCCAACACATTACGTTGATGCGGATATTGAAAATGCAACGATGACGGTAAAACCAGCGAAGCCTTTTGGTAAAGGATTAGAAGTGATTTGTCGCTATCGAGCTGTTGGAAGCTTCCTTCGTCGTTATGGTTTGTATGCGGAAGAAGGGCAACCTTTAGACGCGTTCGTTGAAGTGACGATTAAAGATGATGAACGTCAAGATCCACCAATTAGTGAAGACGCGTTAGATATGCTTGGGATTTTGTCGAAAGCGGAATATAAAGTGTTAAAGGAGTTAACACAACAAATCTCTGGTATTGTAAAAGATGAGCTTGCGAAAAAAGGGATCGAACTATATGACATTAAATTAGAATTTGGCCGTACAGGGGACGATCAACAAATCATTTTAATTGATGAAATCTCTGGCGGAAACATGCGTGCTTACAAAGACGGGAAATATATCGAACCGTTAGAACTCGAGAAACTGTTTCTATCATAAATGGTACAGAGGAATGGTACAGAGGGAATGGTACAGAGGGACGGGTTCGGTGTTTCACTTTTTAAGATATAGGGGGACGTGTCCACTGTTTCACTTTAAAAAAAATAGTTGTAGTGATCCAATTTGAAAATACGAAAAAAGAAGTCCGAGAATGTAGTGAGAATACATTTTGGACTTCTTTTTTTGTAATGAGTTTGGGTATTGTGAAAAAATAACAAAATGTTAGTTAGTTGTTTTAATAAGTTGTCTTTAAAATTGGAAAAAACTGGTGGGACGAGGGACCTGTCCCCCTGTACCAAGAAGGAGATTTGTGTAGATTTGTAGAAGTTTGTATTTGTCACTTTTCGTCTTGTTTTTCTTTATTTTTTTCAGCAGCTGCTAGAATGAATAGAATGGCTACAAATAAGATTGTTCCTCTAATTAACATCCCAGTCCAACTATCAAAAGGAAAAAATCCACTGATTAAAATTAGGGCAATTCCAATAATTAACGAAACATTTTTTGGAAGTGCTTTTAATTTACCGATCATACTTTCACCTTCTATGTAATTAAAATTCTTTATTTTCAGATATTATAACATAAATATTCTAAACAAAAAGTATTTTGTTTGTATCCTTTTAAACATAATTTTCATGTATTAAAGAGACTTGGACCAAGCAAGCATTAAGAGTTATATATTTTTAAAAGGATGGGATAGTATGGAATTGCGTCAACTTGAATATTTTTTAGCCGTTTGTAAGGAAATGAATTTTACAAGAGCATCGGAAAAATTAAATATTTCACAACCCTCCCTTAGTCAACAAATTAAAAACTTGGAAGAGGAACTTGGAATTCCTTTATTTGATCGAATTGGGAAACGGATATCTATAACGAAGCTGGAAAAATCCTTCAAACACATTGTTACCGAATTTTTCATGAATTAGAACAAGCTCAAGCTGCTTTACGTGACTTAAATGGTTTACAGCGGGGGGAACTTCGAATCGGAGCGGAACTAACAGAGATGAATCCATTACTTTCTCCGGTGATTTTAAAGTATAAAGAAATATATCCGAATATAAATCTCTCTGTGCAGGGACTACGTACAGAAGAAATTCGAAAAGCGTTGCTAGAAAATGAGTTGGATTTTGGAGTCGTATTTTTACCAGTAGAGGATGAGGAGTTGGAATCAATTCCGTTGCTTTCGGAAGAATTGTCCTTAGTCGTCCCAGTGAAACATTATTTAGCAACGTATGAGACGATTGATTGGAAACAGTTGGAGGATGTGCCACTCATATTACAACCAGAGGATTATTTTTTAAGAAAACAAATAGATGAATTTGCTGAGGAATTAGATGTAAAATTAAAGCCAACGTTGGAATTAACGGCAATTGAATCAATGATTGAACTTGTTTCTCAAGGAGTAGGCGGGGCGATCTTACCTGAGAATAAAGGGCATGTACACTTTTTTCCAATATAAAAAACCTATCGTTATGATAAGTGAGGCCAATGAATGTATAGGGGGATAATTTTTACCCATAAAAAAGAACGAGGAAGCCCCGTCCTTAAAATATACTTAGTTTGTAGTTTTTGGATAAAAGGTGTAATAGTTTAATCCCGGCAATGCTGTTACCTTTGTCATCGAGTGCTGGACCAAAAATACCAATTCCGTATTTACCAGGAACAGCTCCCATAATGCCACCAGCGACACCACTTTTAGCTGGAATTCCAACTTTAATCGCGAATTCTCCAGAGGCATTATACATGCCGCACGTGACCATAAATGTTTTACAAATTCTTGCAATTTCTCGAGGGATGATTTGTTTACCGGTGAGGGGATTGACCCCATCCATCGCAAATACTAGACCGATTTTTGCTAAATCGAGGCAATTCATTTCGATTGCACATTGTTTCGTATATAAGTCCATTAATTGTTCAATATCTTCTGTAATAATACTGTGTTGTTTTAAAAAATAACAAAGAGCGCGATTTAAATGGGCAGTTTCAAATTCGGATTGGGCGACACTTTCATTAAATTCAACGGTGTCATCGTCCGATAGTTCTTTTATAAAATTAAGTAGTCTTTGAAAACGTTCTTCTACTGTATCACCTTTTATCATGGATGTAACGACAAGGGCACCGGCGTTAATCATTGGGTTTAATGGTTTTGCTGGTACCATTGTTTCCAACTTTGCAATGGAGTTAAAGGGATCACCGGTCGGTTCCATCCCAACTCTTTCAAACACATAGTCATAGCCGCGGTCCATCAATACAAGCGCGAGACTAATAACTTTTGAAATACTTTGGAGGGTGAACTTTTTATGAACTTCACCAGCTGAAACGAAACTTCCATCTGGATAGTAAATCGCAATAGCTAAGTCGTTCGGATTAGCTTTTCCTAACTCTGGGATATACGTTGCAACCTCGCCATCCTTTGCCACTTTTTTTGCTTCATTAACAAATCTCTTTAATTCTTCACTCGAAAGCATCGACATGTTATCACCTCTACTAGTTTTTACCAATAAGAAATAAATATGTGAGGAGGAAAAATGAAATATTCCTGGGTATGTATGATTAAAAAATGAAACCACGACAATTATCATTATACTAAACATAATGGGCTACTGTTGAATGTTTGGGCTTTTGTGGGAAAAGGGATGTGCTACGGATACTGGTTTAGTTACTACGGATAACTATTGCGGTTGCTTTTTCGCTGATAATAAAATTCATTTCACTAACGATATATTTTGTTTCACTAATGATAAAATCCATTTCACTAACGATATATTTTGTGGCGTAGTGAAATCGAATTTGTCTATTTATATTAGTTATTTTAAAAATCAATGTTTCATAGAGAATCACACGACTCCCTTTACAAGCAATGGTATGGAAATGTTACTCGTTGCTTTTATTTTTTTGTTTGCGGAGATTTAAATTATACATTTTTTGGAAAGTATATACATACTGTTATTTCTCTCTTTTTCTAGTAAAATTATACTAAAAGAATTATGACGGGGTGCTTTGTATGGAAAAAATCTATAAAAGTTTAAATACATATCCGAAACGGACGATTTTACTATCAGACTTACAAGACCTATTAGGAAGTTTTTTCAAAGACTATGATGACTTTGCGAATACAATTATATCCCTTGAAAATAACGGTGTTTTACAAATGGTGAAGTCAAAAGGGAGGACAACAAGAACGCCATCACTTGCTTATCAATACCGTATTGATAAAAGTAAGCTATCTGCTCGTTTCCATCAAGAAATTCAACAATATCAGAACGAACTCCATCCAGCGATTAATCTCGATGAATATTATCAAAAGGACTCTACCATATGGCAACATGATCTCCCATATCTTTTAAAAATAAATGACTATTTGCATACGAACGGTTTTCCGAAAGAAGTTGTACCGGCACCGGAGCGAAGTTTTGAACTTGTTCAAGATGAGAAGTGGATTACGGAAAAAGGTGGGAAAGAAATACTTGAGCGGGTTGGTTTATTTGAGCGGTTAAAAATTACCCCCGTTTCTGACCCGTTAATGTTTGCGGTAAATCCGAAAACGATTCACTCCACGACCCAATATCATTTAATCGTTGAAAATAAAACAACGTATCAAGGGCTGCTTCCCGCATTAAAGAAAACCGAATTTTCTACTTTAGTTTACGGGAGTGGTAAAAAAGTTATCCAAAGTATTGAACAATTTTCGGAACAATATCCAGTAGAAGCGGAACATGTCTTTTTTTACTTTGGCGATCTAGACAGGGAAGGAATTTCAATTTGGTATTCATTAACGAAAAAAATTCCCGCTCAACTTGCAATGCCCTTTTATGAAGCATGTTTGGAGAAGCAACCTGTGTACGGAAAGGATTACCAAAAACAATATAAAGAGGCACAAACGACGTTTATCAAGCAATTTTCACCAACACAACAAGCGAAAATTGAAGACGTTTTTTCACAAGGAAAGTATTATCCGCAAGAAATATTAAAGTCTAAAGAATTGCAACAGATTTGGAGGGAAGCTGATTGGAAGAAATTGACGTACAACAATTAATGGACGGGTTTCGTGACCGGGTGCGGAGAATTGCCCTGTTTGATCCGTTATATGATTTAGACCGGAAGCGGGAGACGGATTTGAATGGGACGAGGATTGATATGAAAGGTCTTGGTCTTCTGACCCTTCTCTTTTTCTTTGAGCAAAAATTAATTCGTAATAACAAAATCGGTGTAAAGGAATTGGCTTATTTTTTAAAAGAAGCAACGAAACAAGTGTATGTTTTAAAAGATGAGACGTATGAACAACTGGCACGGACCCTTATTCAAACCTTTCGTCCGACAACAGGGAAAAAACGGAGTTATACATTTTTTGATTGGGAAACAAAATCGGAACAGAATATTGAATATTCCATTTTAAAGGCGAACAATTTCGATGCAACTGCCAATGTTCAATATTACACCCTTGATGAAGATGGTCTTGAATTAATTTTTGCCACGAAAGAGTTTTACAGTGAATTTCAACTATCCATTAACCAATTGATTTTGCGGAAGCAACTGGAAAAGGGAGAGTTTAAAGGAGCATTACGACAAATTAACGAAATGCGCATTGATGTCGAAACGCTTCAGGAACGCATTACAAAATTAAAACATGAGATACAGCGGAGTATTATTTCTGAAGAAACTTTTGAGCGGTATAAAGAGCTACTCGATGATATTTATACAAGATTAGAGAGAGAAGACGAAGAATTTAAGGAATTGCGGGATTTTGTAAAAGAAACGAGGGATCGCTTGTACGCGGAAAACATCCACCAAAAGGAACAGAACACGTACGGTTATGTGTTAAAAATTAATCGGGAACTAGAAGAAGTTCATTATGAACATACACAACTATTAGATCAAACGCTCCATTTGAAAAATACGACGTTAATTACAGCGCAAGAATCGCTTTATTATACCGGGATGCAATCCTTTAATTTTGACCAAGATATCGTTTCGCGCATTGTTTCAACACCGTTACCGATGGTAGCGATGAAAGGAATTTTACATCCATTTTTAAAAGTGGAAGAAAATGAATTTTGGTCACCACTTACCGTGCTGGCTGAGCAAAATATTGTAGAAGGTCGGGATGAACGGGTAGAATATCATTTCTATGAAGTAGATGATGATGCGAGTGGGGATCCTTATAAATTATGGCTTACAGAAAAGTATAAAGAACTGATGTCTTACTTTTTACAAGCTTATGAGGAAGGCGAGGCAAACTGTTTATCTGATTTTATGACGTATTTAGAGAACAATGATTTAGCTTCAATTTATGAACATCGATACTTTTATGACTTTTGGATTGTGCTCCATCAACGCTCACCGATAACGAATGAGACTGGTGATGAAGAGGATAATAATACGATTTTTGGTGAAGCCTTCGGATTACTTGGTTCGAGAACTTTAAAAGTAATCGAAACATCGTCCATCATTCAAAAAGTAGACCGCTATTCGATAAGTGAAATGATAATTACATTGGAGGAAGATGAGGATGGATTATTCTGAGCAAACGGTCATTCGAGCCTTTCAAATATATACGAAACTAGCGAAAAACGGTGTCGTTGGCCAAGAAGAAGTACAGCTTTATAATGCAGATGACCGTGTACGGGCACTTTTAGATTTATTTAGTAAGGAAGTGGATAGTGTTATCATTAAAACGAGTGAACAGTTATTTCTTGTCCCGAAAACGAAACTATCTCCCTTTCATGTTAGTAATGATTGGATAAAGCGGAAGTATTTACGATCAGGGGCAACGAATGCGGATATTTATTTACTCTATTTTTGTACCCTTATTCTTTTTGGTAGTTTTTATGACTCGTATCAAAGTCCTGGACCAACTCGTCAATTTATTGGCCTTGATGATTGGATTCGCTTAATTCAAGAAAGAATCGACCATTTAAAATCCCATGATGAAGAAGAACTTAAAGAATATGAAAAAGAATTTTCCTACAACTGGTCTACAATTATTGAAAAATGGGAAGACATGGATGATATAAAAGAAACGGCGAAACGTCAAACCGGAAATACGATTAGTCGGATGAGTTTTCTTGATACGGTAAAACGATTTTTAATAGACCAAGAACTCGTCCAAGATATCGGCAATAATGAAATTACGTTAACGGAAAAAGCAATGACAATTATTCAACGTTTCTTTATGGAAGTCGAGTTCAATAAAGGGATTTTTGAGTTTATTTATGCCTTTGAAAAGGAGGATACGGATGCCAGCCATTAATAAAATTCGCTTAACAAATGTAGTATATGAGGAAGGGAAAAAACGTTACAACGATGAGGTGTTTTTATTTGACGGTTATAACGGAGCTATTTTACTAGAAAATGGTGGCGGAAAAACGGTTTTCATTCAAACTGTATTACAAGCGGTCATTCCCCATACTGATTTAGCCGACCGGAAAATAAAGAATACGTTAGTGTTAGAAAATGCCCCGGCACATATTGCCATTGAATGGTTATTAAATGATAAACCAAGGCGATATCTTGTTACGGCGGTTACATTATTTATGACAAAGGATGGTCTCGATTCTCTCCGCTACGTGTATGAATATGGACCTGGTGATGAACATGGCATTGAAGAAATTCCTTTTGTGCGCCGTGGGAAAGATGGGAATCGTCCGGCTGATCGCGGGGAAATGCAAGATTACTATAGCCATATGAAAGATCGTTTTCCACTCGTTGCACATACCTTTTCTACGATTAAAGATTATCGCAAGTTTATTGAGGAACAATATCATATAATCGTCAATGAATGGGATAGTATTGTGAAGATTAATAGTACAGAAGGTGGCGTAGAAACCTTCTTTGAAAATTGTAAAACGACGACCCAATTATTTGATCGTTTGCTAATTCCGACGGTGGAACATTCAATTGCAGGCCATAATCCGAATCTATTTGCAGATATGTTTGAAAAACAGCTTGATAGTTTAAAAAGATATAAAAAATTGAAAGAAACAATCGAAGAAAATAAACGGATTCAGGAACAACTAGAAAAATACGTTCAAACCTTTGAAAAATTGCATTTAGCCCGTCAAAACTATGAAAAGTCGAAACAGAAGGCAAAGGGAATTTGGGAAGAAATTCATATTCAAAAATCAGAAGTAACGGCCGCTCAACAAAATCTTGAGGAGCTTTTACAAGGGTGGGAACAAAAGAATAAGCGGTATGAGATAAAACAGGCTTCGTATCAAATTGCCGTTGAACAAGAGAAGTTTGATCGTTTACGTGAGGAATTTGAACAGGTGAATGCGGATTATCATAGTAAAAAGGAAGAACTAGATACGTATAATAAGGAGTTTTTCTCACTAAAATTAGCCCAATGTAAACAAGAATTACGTCAGCATGAAGAAGAAATTACCTATGTGGAAAGTGAAATGGATAAGCTTACAGAAAAAGAAGAACTGCATGACTTGGAAATTCAACTTGAACAAGCGAATCAAGCATTACTCGGTTATTTTTTAAAAACAATGGAAGAAATTCAAGATGAGATCAAAGGTCTGCAATATGAATTAAATCCGATTTTAGATTACATTGAAAAAACACAACAGGAAATCGATTCGAACCGAAAATTAGAACAAATGAAACAACAAGACTTGGCAGGTGTTCGAACGACAATTGAAACGCGAACAGGGGATATGAAAAAGTTGGAACAGTCCCTACTTGCCAATCCCGAGCAAGAACAAGTGTATATTGAGTTGGAAAAATGGCAGAATCGTTATCATTTTCTAGATGAAGAAATTATTCGACTGGAGTCAGAAAAGAAATCGAAGAATAAAGAAATTATTGAATTAGATCAAAGGATTGAACGTCAAAAATATAAAAAGAATGATTTAACGAATGAATTGCGGTTAATTGTGACGGCAAAAAATCAAATTGAAGCAGAACAAAGTGAAGTGATTAAACAGTTAAGTTCGCTTCGTCCACAATGGTCAACGCTTGATTCGGTTTATGAACATGAACAGTCGATAGAAAACCGATTAATGGAGACCGTGGAAAAATTAAATCGGGAAAAAGAAGAGTACCTGTACAAAGAACGTGTTGCCTATCGGTTAGTTGACGATTATCAAGAACAGGTGACCTTTTTTAGTGATCCAGTCATTGAAAAGCGGATAAAAACTTGGAAAAACCAATTAGATTATTGTGTAACGGGAATTGAATATTTACAAGGTTTAGATGAAAAAGACTATCAAAATAAAGTAGATTATCCGCTATGGGCGGTTACCCTTGTAACAACGAAAAAGTCAAAGCCTACATTACAAAAGAAAATTGAAGAAATTGCGGATCAACTCCGTTTTCCGATACAAATTTTAACAACAGAAGAAGCAGCACTTATTCAAAAAGAAACGAAGCAAGAAGAGTTTGCTTGGATAACACCATCCCATTGGGAGATGGGGCTGAACGATGAGACCTTTGAACAATGGAAACAAGAAATATTGGTGGAAGCGAAAAAGTCGAAAACGGAACGTGTAGCCAAGGAAAATGAGTTGAAACAGTGGGAAAAGGGATTACACACATTTCGACAGTTTGTTCAAAAGTATCCATATGAAAAAGTAACTGACCTCCACACTAAGCAATCAGAATTAATGAGGGATATTGAAGAGTTGGACCGCCAAATCAATCATTCCATCCAAACTAAAGATGGATTACTTCAGCAAATTGAGCAAATTGAACAAACGGTTAAGCAACATCGGGATGAGATGCAAGGTTTGGAAAGGAAAATTGAGAAGGCGTATGAATATGTGAAGTATCGGCAAGAAGTAGCGGATGCCAAGGCTTCAGAAAAACTTTTATTGGAAGAGATTGCTGAAATTCAAAATAGGGTGAAGCGTCTGGAAACACAGTTGAAGGACTATGCGGAGCAAAAAGAATTTTTAGAAGAAAGAAAGCGGGACCTTGAAGCAGAAATTAGATCAATAGAAAAAAGTGATGAGTATGATGAAGTACGCTCGTTAACGCCAGTCTATACAAACGAAAGTAAAAAAATAATTCAAGATAAAATTCGCACGCTACAATATAAATTACATGAAATAAACACAAGTTATGGAGAATTACAGGTACGTTTGAAAAGTGCACAGGATAATGTCGAACGTTTAACGAGGGAAATGAAAGAGCTGCGTGAAGAAAGCAGTGATTTAGATGAGAATTTAGTTTTCCCAACAGATGGGGAAGAATTAATCCAAAAGCTAAATGTGAAAATTAAAGAAGTGAAGGAAGAGCTTTCTCGATTACAAAGGCAGGTGCAAGAGAAAGCTTCTGCGAGAGACGTTCAAAAGGGGGCATGGCAAAGCAAGGTTCAAAGTTTTGAAGATGTTTATCATGGTGTTGAAATTGTAACATTTACAGATCCATTAGATAAAGTGAAGGTGGATTTACAACAGGAGAAAAAAGCACTTCGAGACGAGAAAAAATATATAGATGAACAAATGCATCAAGTTGAACGAGAACGAAATAGTATTCATGATGCGGAGCGCTTGTTAGAACGATATATTGAAAAACATCATTTCAACGCACCACAAGTTGAAGCGATAAGCTTAAGTGTTGATGAAAAAACAGAGTTTACGTATAATCGGAAAAAATTTGCACGTGTTACCATAAATGAACTTGAAAATCGCAGTCAGCAAGTAGACCATGAAGAAGAACATGTTGGTAAGCAGAAACAAGCCTTTAAACAATTTTGCACGACAATTACAGATTATCGATTACAAAAGATGGCTGAAAATGGTGTGGAATATAAAACAACGTATGAAGATTTACTTGATTTTAAGAAAAATATGACGTTAAACATTGAACGGACAACGAATTATGCCAATGAAAGTATCCGAAGAGAAGATGAAGAATTACAAGCTTATATTAATCGAATTCATGCCCACTTAAAAACGGTAGTCGAAGAATTAAAACATATTCCGAAAAACACGAAAATTAAAGTAGACGGTCAATGGAAAATGATTTATGAATTTAAGATCCCCGAATGGCAGGAAGAAGAAGGTAAACAACGAATCCGTAACCATATTGATTGGATTTTAAAACAATTAGAATCAGACCGTTACTTAAAAGAAGATGATGTTCAAGATGAAGCAAAAATTCGAAAAGATTTAGAAATGTGGCTTCAAACGAAGCAACTTTTACAAATCGTTATGAATAATGAAGCGATGAAAGTAAGTTGTCGTAAAGTAACAAATGAAAATAAAGTGACAACCCGATCCTACTCTTGGGAACAAAGTAATGTTTGGTCCGGTGGAGAAAAATGGAGTAAAAATATGACGTTATTCTTAGGTCTATTAAATTATGTTGCGGAAAAGAAAACACATCAACAAAAACGGATGAAACATAACCGCGCTGTAATTTTAGACAACCCATTCGGAAAAGCATCCAGTGACCATGTGTTAAATCCGGTATTCTTTGTTGCCGAACAATTAGGTTTCCAAATTATTGCTTTGACTGCTCATGCAGAAGGGAAGTTTTTACAAGACTATTTCCCAATCATATATAGCTGTCGTCTACGTGATTCAAAGGATTCCGAAAAACAAATCATGACGAAGGAAAAATGGTTACATCGTGCGTATTTCCAAGACCATGAACCAGAAACATTAGAACGCTTAGCCGAAACGGAACAGATGACGTTGTTTTAAATATGAATAAGTTAACGGGGAACGCTGGTTTTCATATATTGGACAAGGCTAACAACCTTGTCTTTTTTTGGTACAGGGGTGGTACAGGGGGACGGGTTCGGTGTTTCATCCAGTGGTGCTGATACGGAGGGACAGGTCCCTTGTTTCTTTTTTGGGGTAGGTTTAAGGGTGGTACAAGGGGACGGGTACCTCGTACCATTTTGTTTGGTGGAACAGGGGGACGGGTTCCTTGTACCATTTTTTGCAATAGGGGTGAGCGTTTTACTGGGGATAGGATTGTGTGCGGTTAAAGGTTTACTACGGATAATGGGTTGGTTTACTACGGATAAAGAGTGTTTTAATTAGGGATAAGGAGGGATTTCCGAATTAAAAGGGTAATACCTACCGATATGCCATACTTACTAATGATAAACTTCAGCTCACTAATGAAATATTTGTTTTCACTAATGAAAAATTTGTTTTCACTAATGATATATTTAATTTCACTAATGATATATTTAATTTCACTAATGATATATTTAATTTCACTAATGATATATAAAGTTTCACTGCTGATAAAAAGTCCCTAGTCTGGATCCACTGGCTCAAGTTTCAATAAATTTAACTATCTTTCCATTTATCACTTAAAAATCATCCTCCATTTTTTATATTTTCATGTGAAATGGCGAACGATAATAAGAGCAATCTTTTGGGAGGAAATACAAATGAGCCGAAATGCAGCTGAGGTAAATCGTGTTGTAAACGAAGAACACCATGTATATAAAGATCCGAATAAGTGGCATCGGCAAGATACGACTTGGGCATTGAGTTTTTTCGGTACAGCCATTGGAGCGGGAGTTCTCTTTTTACCAATCAGCATTGGACAGGGTGGAGTTCTTACTTTATTTTTAGCACTTATCCTTGCTTATCCAATTGTCTACTTTTCACATAGAGGACTAGCTAAAATGATATACGGTTCAAAGTCTGTGGGAGATGGAATTACAGCGACGGTCCATGAGTACTTTGGGGATAATGGAAGAGTCATTTTTGACATCACTTACTTCATTACTCTTTATGCAATTTTAATTATGTACGCTGTTTCAATTACGAATACGACGATGAGTTTGATTGAAAACCAAGTCGGCGTTACGCCTCCACCAAGAATTTTAGTTTCATTTGTGTTAGTTCTTGGGTTGATTTTCCTTGTTAATAACGGTCAAGACACGATTGTACGAATTATGGAATATATCGTTTATCCATTTATCGCATTTTTAGTTATTATTAGCTTTTTCTTAATACCACAATGGGATTTTACAAATATCTCCTTATTTGGTCGGTTTACAAATGCAGATGGTGGGATCGGGATTGGTGGAATCTTATCAGCAGCTTGGTTAGTTATTCCGATTATTGTGTTCTCGTTTAATCATTTTCCGATTATTTCTTCATTCGTTGTGAAACAGCGGGAAACATACGGAATGAAGCATATTGAGCGGAAGACGGCGCAAATTCAACGAGTCAGTTATATTATTACGGTTGCCGTTGTTATGTTTTTTGGGATTAGTTGTGTGTTAAGTATGTCAGCTGAGGATGTTATGTTAGCCCAAGAACAAAATTTACCAGTTCTTTCTTATTTAGCTAATAAATTTGATATGCCGTTTTTTGTTTGGGCAGCGCCGATTGTTTCCTTTATTGCGATTACAAAATCATTCCTTGGACATTACGTAGGTGCATTTGAAGGAGCACAAGATTTGATCAAAATTTACGGCGAAGCAATGGATAAACAATTTAATGAAAAAACGACTAAAAATATCATTCTCGGTTTTCTTATTATTTCCAGTTGGTTAATCGCTTTTGCCAATCCGAGTATTCTTGATTTAATTGATATGATCAACGCACCGTTAATTGCAGCGATTCTATGTTTATTGCCGATGTATGCTATTTATAAAATTCCTGCACTAGAAAAGTATAGGAAAAATTACATAAGCAATAGTTTTGTTATCATTGTAGGAATTCTTGTGGTGTTATCGAGTATTCGCGTACTATTCTAAGGAATGCAACAGAGGAATGAAACAGAGGGAGAATGGAACAGAGGGACAGGTCCCATGTATCAGAAAATGGTACGACGGACCCGTCCCCTTGTATCACCCTTCCCTTGTACCTCCCCTGGAATGAAAAAGAGAGACAGACCCGGTGAATCAAAAAATGGAACACCGAACCCGTCCCCCTGTACCAACAATAGCGCGGAAAGAAACATGTTTTGGCGCCTTTCCTTTCGTTTTTACAGGCAACTTTCCTTCTGCCCCTTCTGCAAATGCGCGACAGTGACGCTGCACAGGGCATAGGAAGCAACTTGGACTTTTCGGTGTACAAATGAGCGCGCCAAGCTCCATTAACGCTTGGTTAAAATCAGACGGATTATCGTGCGCAATGATACAAGAAACAAGTTGTTCAAACTTTTTTCGCGTGCTCCCTTTTGCAATGTCATCTGTTATATAAAAAATGCGCGATAACACCCGCATGACATTCCCGTCAACCGCGGGCTCAGGAATGTCGTAAGCGATGCTTAATACCGCACCCGTTGTATATGGTCCAACTCCTTTCAACGACGAAAATTGTTCCTTCGATGCCGGCACACATCCATCGTATTTTTCTTTCACTTCTTTTACCGCTGCATGTAAATTGCGAATGCGCGAATAATATCTAAGCCCTTCCCATGCTTTCAACACTTCTTTTTCCTCTGCTTCAGCGAGGGCGTCTAAAGTCGGGAACTTTTCGATAAACTTATAAAAGTAAGGAATGACCGTATCGACGCGCGTTTGTTGCAACATCACTTCCGATACCCATATTTTGTACGGATCTTTTTCTTTTCGCCAAGGCAAATCGCGTTGTTCTTTGACGAACCAATGAATTAAATCGTGCTGAAATTGTTCAATATGAAAATGGTCCAATATTTGTTGTACATTTTCTTTCACGTTCATTCCTCCATGGTGGTAAACTAAAAATGAGTACAATCGGAAAAAGGAGGCCTTTTATTCGGATACAGGTACACACGTTTTAATGGGATTTGCATTAGGTGGATTGGCGACGCTCGATCCAACGATTGCAAACGATCCGACGCTAGCTCACGCGGTGCTTATCGGTACGCTCGTTGGTTCCCAAGCCAGCCCTGAAGAGTAAAATTCTTCGAGATAATTCCACCCAAACTTTGCCAAATATGTGATAA
>NZ_JAACYS010000039.1 GCF_009996845.1 Pallidibacillus pasinlerensis
TTTTTCCTATTATAAACCTCATAAAAAGTTGTTTACGATTGATTTTTCAAGTGCGATTATCGTAGCGATTTTAGAGTTAGCTTTTCCAATTGCTGTGCAATGGTTTATTGACTCACTATTACCAAGTGGTGAATGGTCGAAAATTATTTCAACAAGTATCGCTTTACTAGTTTTATATTTAATTAGTACTTATTTACAATATATTGTTGGTTATCTTGGACATATGTTAGGGATTAATATCGAAACTGATATGCGTCAACAGTTATTTACCCATGTGCAAAGACAGTCCTTCCGCTTTTTTGATAATACGAAAACAGGACATGTCATGAGCCGAATTACGAATGACTTGTTTGATATTGGAGAGCTGGCTCACCATGGACCGGAAGATGCATTTATTGCGGTGATGACAATCATTGGGGCCTTCTGTATCATGGTCCAAGTTCATGTGCAGCTTGCAATTGTGACAATTCTCGTTATCCCGTTACTCGTAATCGTGATTACGTACTGTAATATTCAAATGAATAAAGCTTGGAAGACAATGTATGAAAAAATTGCCGACGTAAACGCCCGAGTCGAAGACAGTGTTTCCGGTGTACGTGTTGTTCAATCTTTTACGAATGAAGAATATGAGATTGAGCGTTTTTCTAAAGACAATAAAAAATTCCGTAAAGCAAAACTTGCTGCTTACAAAGTAATGGCAATGACTAACTCGAGTATGTATATGATGACCCGCTTTGCTACCTTAATTGTCCTCGTTTGTGGTGCGTGGTTTAGTTATAGTGGCAGTCTATCGTACGGGGAATTAGTTGGATTTATTTTATATGTGAACGTACTATTTAAGCCGGTTGATAAAATTAGCGCCTTAATGGAACTGTATCCGAAAGGAATGGCTGGTTTTAAACGTTTTACGGAATTAATTGATAGTCAACCTGATGTGCAAGATGTTCCGGACGCCATTGAGGTGCCCCATTTACGCGGAGATATTTCCTTTCAAAATGTATCCTTCAGTTATGAAGGGGATAAGCCTGTATTAGAAAATATAAATCTGGATATTAAAGCGGGCGAAACTGTGGCGTTCGTTGGGCCATCTGGTGCAGGGAAGTCAACGATTTGTTCCTTAATTCCGCGGTTTTATGATGTCGATGAGGGTGCGATTACGATCGATGGAATTGATGTTCGTAATATGACGAAAAAATCTCTACGTTCACAAATCGGCATTGTGCAACAAGATGTGTTTCTATTTACCGGAACATTACGGGAAAACATTGCTTACGGAAAAATGGATGCAACTGATGAAGAGATTTTGGAAGCGGCAAAACGTGCGGATATTTATGAGTTGATTATGAATTTACCAGATGGCCTTGATACTCAAGTGGGCGAAAGAGGGATGAAGTTATCAGGTGGTCAAAAACAACGGGTTGCCATCGCACGAATGTTCCTAAAAAATCCGCCAATCTTAATTTTAGATGAAGCAACATCAGCCCTTGATACCGAAACAGAGCGTTTAATTCAACAATCTCTTGATGAATTAGCAGAAAATCGGACAACGCTAGTGATCGCCCACCGATTAGCAACGATTCGCAATGCTGATAAAATTGTTGTTGTGACGGAAGAAGGTATTGTTGAGCAAGGTACGCGTGACGAGTTGTTAGCAAAAGATGGCGTGTTTGCAAGGTTGTATGAAGTGCAGTATCAGCATTGATTATTGCGAAAAAACTCTATTCCCCTGCGACGTGTGTGGGAATAGAGTTTTTTTGCGTTTGTGGGTTTGATGAAAGCAGAATTTGTATGATTATACGTGAAGAACTGTAAATAGAGCTTCTCTATGAACAGAACTTACTCGGATTTAAGCGGAGAAGTGTAAATAGAGCGTTTCTACGAGCAGAACTTGCTTGGAATTACGTGAAGAACTGTAAATAGAGCTTCTCTATGAACAGAACTTACTCGGATTTAAGCGGAGAAGTGTAAATAGAGCGTTTCTACGAGCAGAACTTGCTTGGAATTACGTGAAGAACTGTAAATAGAACGTTTCAATAAACAGAACCCGCTCGGTTTTGCCTAAAAAACTGTGTTCATCCCCCAAATAACACAAGTTATCTTGTAAACAATCAACAAAAGTCTTACCCCATCACCCTTCTTTCCCAAACTCCAAATAATCATCCGCTAATTCTTGCTTAACTCCCTGCTCTCCTAACATCGGCTTTGTATAAAGATCGATATCAATGGCAAATTTCGGCCGGTTTTTAACTTCCATAAAAATTTTCCCGATATATTCGCCGATCATCCCGATTGCGACTAATTGTAAGCCACCTATGAACCAGATGGAAATCATAAGCGAAGTCCAGCCGGCACTAGTAAAGCCTAACACTTTTTGAATAAGGGCGTAACTGCCTGCTAGTATACTAACGAAAAACAATATAAAACCTAGAAACGTAATAATGCGAATTGGCATCATACTAAAAGAAGTAATGCCATTAACAGCAAAAGAGAGCATCTTTTTTAGCGGATATTTTGTCGTACCAGCGAATCGTTCCCTACGGTCATAATACACTTCCATCGACTTAAACCCGAGGAGCGGAATAATGCCTCGCAAAAACAAATTCGTCTCTTCATATTTTGCAAGTTCTTCTAGAGCCCGTTTCCCTAAAAGCCGAAAATCTGCATGATTATACACTAAATGGATTCCCATTCGCTTCATTATACGATAAAAGGATTGGGCGGTTGTCCGTTTAAACCACGTATCAGTCTCCCTCGAATCACGAACCCCGTAGACGATTTCATACCCTTGTAAGTATTTTTCAACAAAGGTACGAATAACAGTGATATCATCTTGAAGGTCACAGTCGATGGAAATGGCACAATCACATTTTTCCTTTGCCTTTAAGTATCCTGCAAGCAAAGCATTTTGATGACCGACATTACAAGTAAGCTTAATTCCGGTAACAAATCGATTTCTAATACTTTCCATTGCAATAATCGACCATGTCCGATCCTTACTTCCATCATCAACAAACAATATTTTACTATCCTCATGAATAAGTTGATCAGTGACTAATTTTTTTAAACAATTTGAGAGTTGTTTTATTGTTTCTGGTAAAACTTCCTCTTCGTTATAACAAGGAACAACAACAGTTAGTAACGGATTATGAGTTACCATAGAAGTCTCTCCTTACGTTGAACTTTGTTGCATCACACGATATAGATAAACTCTCCAAGCAGCTTCTGGATGTTCAAAACTTTTTTCAAAAACTAACTCGTTATCCTTGGCGTTTTCAATGGGGACACTTGATAAAATATACCGTCCACCCATTTCATAGAGCGCCTTAGTATTTAAATCTAGATTTTGAATTACACGCTTTGAATTTTTCCTAAAATTATATTTTTTCCCAAGTTCATCAACAAATACGTAACAACGACTTCCCCATTCATCATAATAAATTCGTAGCCCTTTATTTTTATCCAATTCATTCGCAATAATTTCCCGAAATTTATATTTATATTGAAGCGGGTAAAAATTACTATATGTATCTAACGTATAAAAACCATTATATTGTGAAACGGCAGGGTGAAGACCAATAGAAACAACACGGTATTCCGACTGTGGTCTTCCAATATACTCTTTTATTTCTTGAAAAAGTTCCGTTGCATAAAATTCATTGACAGTCGGTGTATGGTGAATAAAGCGATAATGAATTTCCTCGTTAAAAGGAATGAGCACAAGAATTTGTGCTAATATTGCAATCGTAACAATTTTCCTCCAACCCATTCGCCATAAGTAAAACAATGAAAGTCCGAAACTTAAATATATAATTAGGGGTCGCAAAAAATGGAACCGAGCAAAGTTAAAGGTATTCAATAAATCAATCTTTTCCTTAAGCGGAATCCACATTACGTTAAACCAAAGGGCGTACCATAGCGATAATGCATAATTAAGGACAAAAAGAAAAAGGATCAGTTTTTCTTGACGCCACTGCTTCCTAAGTAAAATTAAGACGACAACTAACAAAAGTATCGGCAATATAACTACCGTATGATTCGTCATCACATGGGTATGGCCGAGTACAAAGTTTTTTAATGAAAGCCGAAAACTTCGAAATAAGTCATGTCTAGATGAAATAAATTCAATACGATGGCTTACTTCATCGCTAAAAAGGGTGGCATATACAAGTCGATATTCCACGAGTAAAAAAATTAAACCCATTAAAATAATGCTAAATAAAAAACGCCCATTTAATTTTTTCACCCTGATTACATCAACGAGCCAAAAAATAAAGATTGCTACTAAAAAAAAGAAAAACCCGAGGACAATACTAGAGTAAAAGGGCAATAAACAAATCGTTAACCATTCTTTCCACGTATCTTTTCCTTCACGGATTTTTAAAAAGGCCCATAATGCCAACGGGTGCCCAAGGGTACTTAACATGCCGGAGGGCCAAAAAGGGGTTAAAGCAAAAGCCAAAGCTACACCGACCGCAATAAAATGGGCTTTTCGCTCCTTTATAAAAAAATCTCTTAATAATAAATACATCCCGATAAAGGCAAATACACGGGTAATAGTTTGACTAAGGGCATAGGCCGTCATTGTCGGAAATAAGGCATGTAGTAAAACGATCCCTGTCCATTCTGAACCGTAGGCATAGCGGGGTAACCCATTAATAATTTGTGGGATTTTAGCATCGACAGAACCGAAAAGTTGTCCACTATTTACTAAAACTTTGTACCAAGCAAGGTTTGAATCTAAATTATCATGAACACGAATATGTGCGTTTTCTCCAAGGATAAATAATGGTGAAACAAATAACAGAATAATTATTAGTGCGATAAAGAGCTGCTTTTTTTCTGTGGTACGATTCAAGTCCCTATCACTTCCAGTTTTTCCTAATTTCTCATATTAATTTGTCCGCTTTTTGGAAAAATATACATTGTAAATTGTAAGTTGGAGAAGTTGAAGAGGAGATTCAGCATTTTAAAGTTTTTAAGTGGGACAAGTTTGCTGAACAAAAAGAAAGTGGCGCATAAAAGTCATATCAGACTTTCAGCAACCACTTTTAAAAAAATAAATTAAGGAACAATTATGACAGGACATGTTGCCAGTTGCAACACACCAATGCTAACACTACCTAAAAATGCACTTTTAATCGGTCCTAACCCACGGGAACCCATGATAATAGACTCCGCACCCTTTTCTTTAGCAAGCTTTGTAATTTCAACTTTCGGATCACCTGTTAAAATTAACTTTTCTACAATAAACTTTTGGTCTTCAATATTTTCTAATGTATGGTCAATGACTTCCTTACCTAATTCGTTAATATAATTTTCAATATCCTTTTTAGAAACAACCTTATGCACATTTGGTGTGAACGTATAATTTGGTTGAACGTTTACTAATATAATTTCTCCAGCGAATTTCTCACATAGTGAAATGGCGTACTTTAATGCTCGTTGTGAATGCTCCGATCGATCAACTGGTACGATATATTTTTGTGCCATATGCTCGGAACTTTCCCATTAATATGTTGCTGAAATCGGAAAGCTCCTTCCCTCCTTATCCAATATGATTAATATGTTTCTATTGTAAAAATTCAATTTTGAGGAGGGGATGTCCTGCAATGATGTTAAACCTTTTACGAACTTTTTGTGAACTTTCCTTTTGAAGTGATATTAATTTTATTACGTATAAATGGTTATGATAAAATTATTTTTAATAGGTAAAAATAATTAAAAGAGGATTTATTTTAAAGGAGCAGTGATTTTACACTTGGACAGCTTATGGATTCCAATCATTTTAGTACTTATATTGATTTTAATAAACGGTCTGTTTTCCATGACTGAAATCGCCATCGTTACGTCTAAGAAATCAAGACTGGAGAAATTAGAAGAAGAAGGAAATAAAAAAGCGCAAGTTGCATTGAAGTTAGCGAATAATCCAAACCAACTTCTTTCCACAATTCAAATTGGTATTACGTTAATTGGAGTAGTGACAGGTGCCTTCGGTGGTGCAACGATTGCGTCTCAAGTAACACCTTATATACAAAAAATGGACTTTTTAGCTCCATTTGCGAGCGAACTTAGCTATATCATCGTAATAGGTTTATCGACTTATTTATCCCTTATTCTCGGTGAACTTGTTCCGAAACGGATTGGCATGAACAATCCAGAAGGTGTTTCAATGGCCGTAGCAAAACCGATGTATTTTTTCGCGAAAGTTGGTAAGCCCATTATCTGGTTTTTAAGTAGATCAACGGAGCTCGTCTTAAAAATTTTAGGTGTAAAACCGAAAAAGGTACCTGAAGTTACAGAGGAGGAAATCGCCCAACTAATTGAACAAGGGGTATATAGTGGTGTAGTTGAAGAAATTGAACAAGATATGGTTGAGCAAATTTTCTATTTAGGTGATAAACGGTTAGGTGATATTTTGACACCGAGGACACAAATTGTTTGGATTGATTTAGAAAAACCGTTAGAAGAAAATTTAGTCAAAATGTTAGAAAGTAATTATTCACGTTTTCCAGCTGGACGGGGAAGTTTAGATGACTTTGCTGGAATCATCCATACGAAAGATATTTTTGCAAAAATGGCTAAAAATGAACCAATAAATCTTACAGACTGTGTTCGTGATACATTAATTCTTCCTGAACCAATGAAAGTCTTTCAAGCGCTAGAAGCTTTGAAAAAATCCGGGCAACATGAAGCGATGGTTATTGATGAATATGGTGGGATTGAAGGATATGTAACGATGCATGACTTTATGGAAAATATCGTCGGAGATTTACCTGAAATGGATGACGAAGACGAGCCACAAATAATGCAAAGATCTGAAGACTCATGGTTAGCTGATGGTTTATTACCAATTGACTCGTTCTCACGGTATTTTGAATTAGAAGATGAACTAGAACTTCGAAGCGGGAATTTCCACACATTAGGTGGCTTTATAACTATGAATTTAGGTGATATTCCCCGTGTTGGCGATACAATTCAAATTGCAGATTTACTTTTAGAAATTGTTGATATGGACCATGTCCGGGTTGATAAAGTGCTCATTACTAAAATACATATTGATGAAGACGATTTAGAAGATGATGAATAATTAAATAGAATGGAACTTGTTAGCAATCGGTGATTAATATGTACCGATTGCTTTTTTATTTTAAAAACTTATGATGCCTTTTTTCTAAATATGAATTTTGTTGAGATGTAATTTAGTTTAAAAATATATTTAAATAATAAAAATAGTATACTACTACAACTATACAGTTTAATGTATTAAAGCTTGAAATTAAAAAAGGTTAATTGAATTGTATAAAAAGTGTTTACTTTTATTATATTAAAAGTTATAATACTAAATAATTTACTATATTTTAATATATTAAAAGGGTAAAAAATACATAATATGTGGGGGTTTTACAACATGAAGTTAAAACGAGTTTTAATGGTAATGATGTTGGGGTTAATCATTCCATTTATCGCAGCTTGTGGCAATGATGAAGCCGGCGATGCAAAATCATCTGGTGGTTCATCCGAAACAGGCGAAAAAGTATTAAATTTCCCAAACCCGGAAGCAATTCCAACAATGGATCCGTCGATTGCGACTGACGAATCATCCTTTGTATATTTAGCAGCAACGATGGAAGGTTTATACCGTTTAGATGCTGAAGCAAAAGCAGCACCAGGTATTGCAACAAAACATGATGTAAGTGAGGACGGTCTTACTTGGACATTCCATTTACGTGAAGATGCAAAATGGGAAAATGGAGATCCTGTAACAGCTCATGATTTCGTATATGCATGGAAACGTGCAGTAAATCCTGCTACAGGTTCTGAATATGGTCCATATATGATGAATGGAGTAATTAAAAATGCAGCAGCTGTAAGTAATGGTGAGCTTCCAGTTGAAGAACTGGGTGTTCGTGCAGAAGGTGATTATACTTTTATTGTTGAGTTAGAAAACCCAACAGCTTACTTTGAAACGCTAGTAACTTTCGGAACATTCCTACCATTGAATCAAAAGTTTGTTGAAGAACAAGGTGATAAATTCGCAACAAGTTCTGAAACATTACTTGCTAATGGTCCATACACAATTGAAAATTGGTCAAGTACTAGTGACTCTTGGGAATTAGTGAAAAACGACAGTTACTGGGATGCAGACACTGTTAAAATGGACAAGTTAACTTTCAAAGTAATGAAAGAACCACAAACAGCAGTAAACTTGTATAATGAAGGAACATTACACCGTGTAGATTTATCATCTGATCTTGTTGACCAATATGCAACAGCAGATGACTTCCATATTCAACCGGCAACATTTGTATACTTTATTAAATTCAATCAAGAAGCACATCCGGCTTTAGCGAATAAAAATATTCGTGCTGCAATTAGCCAAGCATTTAATAAAGAAGCATTAGTAAATGAAATCTTAAATAATGGTTCTATTGCTGCTAATGGATTAATTCCACAAGACTTCACACCACTACCAGAATCTGGTGAAGACTTCCGTGCAGTAAATGGTGATTTAGTAGTTTATGATGTTGAAGCTGCAAAAGCAGCTTGGGAAAAAGGTTTAGCTGAAATTGGCGAAATATCAGTAGAATTAGAGTTAATGGTTGATGATGATGAAGTAACAAAAATAATGACAGAATATATTGCAAACCAACTTGAAACGAATTTAGAAGGTTTAACAGTTGATATTAAACGTATTCCGAAAAAACAACGTTTAGATCATGACACTAACATGGAATATGAAATGCAAATTTCAAGATGGGGTCCAGACTTCCTAGATCCATTCACTTACATTAATCTATGGACAACAGACAGTGGAAACAATAAAATGGGATATACAAATCCTGAATATGACAAACTTGTTGTTGAAACAGCAACAACTTATGCAACTGATAACGTTAAACGTTATGAAAACTTCTTAGAAGCAGAAAAAATTCTCTTTGAGGATGCAGCGATTGCACCTATTTTCCAATCTTCAATCGCACAACTTGTATCTCCTAAAGTTGCAGGCATCCACTACAACCCATTTGGACCAACTTATGAATACAAATGGGCAGACGTTGCAGAAAAGTGAAACAGAGGGACGGGTTCATCGTTCCAATTCATAGTAAAAATTCATTGAGTGACTAGGTGACAAACTCAAACTCAAAAAGTATTGTCATCCACCCTAAAAGTTTTTGCTATAAGTACACATTGGATAAAGTGTTCCGAATTCCTTTTAAGGACGGAACACTTTTCTTTTTTAAAAAATAAAAGATGCCCTTTACAAAGTTGTAAAAGACATTTCCCATCAAATCTTCCTCTCATTTCAAAACTTTTATTCGTCAGCTTCACGTAGTTTTTCCCTTAATTGTTTTAGCTCAGCTTCCAGTTCTTCTAATAGTTTTTCGGAATAGGCTACATTACTATGTTTGCCAAGGGACTCCAACTTTTCCATATCCCCTTGAATACGAATGTAGTCACTCTTTAACTCATCAATTTTTTTCTGAATTTCCACCTTTTTCATTTTTCATCCATCCTCAATTAGTATTTACTTATATCTTAACATGATTACTATTTCGTCGCATTTACTCGGTTCTTTAAAGTGAAAAATCATCATAAAAAACAAAGAGGTTGTCCATTTGACGTAACTTTACCACCATCAATTTAGTATCTCTGAATACCCAAAAGGGAAAAGTTACTTTTGGACAACCTATATTTAATATCACATTATATCAAATTAATTTGTAACAGGAGTTTTTTCTAACATTGTTCCATTTTTTGCAAAGTTAATATGGAATGAAAAAGCTTTTTCTAAAATGTGTGGTGTTTGACCGCCACGTGCCAATGCTTTATAATAGTAATCTCTTAGTTGATCTTTATATAATGGGTGTGCACAGTTCTCAATAATTAACTCTGCACGCTCTCTCGGTGCAAGACCACGTAAGTCTGCATAACCTTGCTCGGTAACAATAACGTCAACATCGTGTTCAGTATGGTCTACGTGAGATACCATTGGAACAACACTGGAGATGTCGCCACCTTTTGCAAGGGACTTCGTAACAAACACTGTTAGACGTGCGTTACGTGCAAAGTCACCAGATCCACCGATACCGTTCATCATTTTAGTACCGGAAACGTGTGTTGAGTTAACGTTACCGTAAATATCTACTTCTAGTGCTGTATTAATTGAAATCGTTCCGAGACGACGAACAATTTCAGGATAGTTGGAAATTTCTTGTGGTCTTAAAATTAATTTATCTTTATATTTTTCTAAGTTGCCATATACTTCTTTTCCTTTTTCTTCAGATAAAGTGATAGAAGTAGCAGAAGCAACTTTTACTTTACCTGCATCAATTAAATCAAACACGGAATCCTGTAAAACTTCTGAGTATACTTCAAGATCCTTGAACTCAGAATCAAGCATACCGTGTAAAACAGCGTTTGCAACTGAACCAATACCAATTTGAAGCGGAGCTAGTGTTTCATCTAGACGACCTGCTTCAATTTCTTTACGTAAAAATGCCATTAAGTGGTTTGCCATTGTTTGTGTTTCTTCATCCGGCTGTACAATCGCTGCAGGTGAATCTGTTTTAGTTGTTAACACAATACCTTTAATTTTATCTAATTCAACAGGAATACCGATTGTACCGATACGGTCACCTGATTTTGTTAAAGGTACAGGATTTCTTTCTCCTTGTTTTTCAGGTAAGTAAATGTCATGTACCCCAATTAACTCTTTTGGTGAATTTGTATTTAATTCAACAATGACATTTTTTGCCTTTTGTACAAAGATTGGAGAGTTACCAACAGATGTTGTTGGAACAATCATGCCATCTTCTGTAATTGCAACTGCTTCTACAATTGCATAATCAACTTCAGGTAAAACCCCAGCACGAATTAGTTCAGCTGTATGGGATAAATGTTGGTCGATGTATAATACTTCACCTTCGTTGATTTTCTTTCTAATTGTATTATCTGTTTGATAAGGTATTCTTTTTGCAATCAGACCTTGTTCAGACATTTTTTTGTCAATATCTGATCCTAAAGAAGCACCAGTGTAAACGTTTACTTTTAATGGGTTAGTTTTTGCACGTTCTACTAAAGCAAGAGGTACGGCTTTAGCATCCCCAGCACGTGTAAACCCACTAAGCCCAAGTGTCATACCATCTTCAATCCATGAAGCTGCTTCATCTGCAGTAACAACTTTCCCCTTTAAGTTTTCTGGTAATACATTTGTAAGCTCTTTCTCCACAGAAATCCCCCTCTTTTTGAACATTTTATGAACTTTTACTTTATCTTAACAGAGTAAAGGGGGAACAACATTTGTATTTGAATTAAAGTAGAAAAAAAGTGATTTACTTAGAAAAATTAGGAATAAAACCATGTAAACGGTTAAATTTTATTAAAACATTAACTGTTTCCTAAAATAACTTGCATAAGATTGGCTAACAGGAATTCGATCCCCGTTATTCATAACTAATAGAAATGTAGAATGGAAGTCTGGTTGAATTTCTGCGATTGCATTCACATTCACAATAAAGGAACGATGGCAACGAATAAAATAATCTGCAGGTAATAAATATTCAATTTCAGATAAATTTAGTTTATGATAACCTTCGACATTTTTTGTTACAATCTTTGCTTTTCGATTTTCTGCTTCTAAATATAAAATATTTTGCACAGGTACTGGATACCAACGATCTCCATTTTTAATAGTAAAAATTTTAGGAAGAGAGAAATTAACACGGGTTGGAAAAATTGCAGTCACAACTCTGTCAGGCTTTCCTTTTTCTAATATAGGAACAGATAAGCCAAAATAGGAAACGCCAAAAACATTCGGATCAACGTATGAAAAAATCTTTCTTTTTAGAGACAGTGCTTTATATGTAGCACTACCCTTTTTAATTTGATCTCCTGGTTTAATTTCTAAATTGATAGCTGGGCTTGGAATATAGTCTTTATAAACCCTAGTATCGGATATTGCGATGGATGTATCCTTTGGAAATATTTCTGTAAAAATTTCTAGCAGTTGGTCAGTTGAGATTCGTTCCAAGTAAACTCCCCCCACAAAGTTGTAATTATAGTAGTAAATTAGAATGATTATCAATTCACAATTATTTTTTATGTATATTTATAAAACAATTATTTAGAAAATGCTAAAAATTACTATTCCGAATCATAAATCTTCTAAAACATGCAAGAAAATTCTAGTTATATTTTTGTGAAACAAAATAATTTATAAGAATAAAGGGATATGAGTGGAAATTATAAGTAGATTTAAAAAGAGTAATTGTTAGATTCAATATTATTAGTAGAAGTATTAAATAGGAGTGAAGGTGGCGGCGACTCCTGTGGGACTAGCGTGAGTCTTGAGACCCCGCAAACGAGCTTGCGAGTTGAGGAGGCTCAAGCCACGCCTGCGGAAAGCGTCCGCCACTACAACTTATTTATTATATTTAATTCGTTACTTTAACCTCACTTAATTGACCAATATAATGACAAGCGGCTTCATGACCTGCTTTCATATGATTTTTGGAATTCAATTCCGGTTCCTTTGTTTTACATAAATCCGTTGCAAAAGGACAACGAGTATGGAAACGACATCCAGATGGCGGGTCAATTGGTGATGGAATATCACCTTTTAATATAATTCGTTCCTTTATGAAATGATTGATTCAATTGAAGTAATTGATGACTACACAGTTCAATTTAAATTAAAATATCCATTCGCACCATTTCCAGCACACTTAACACATAATGGTGGTGGAATTATTAGCCCTGAGGCGATTAAAAAAGACTATGAAGGTATGGAAAATGGCGATGAGCCAGGTGCATATATTAGTTTAAACCCATCAGGTACTGGTTGGTTTAAACTTGATGAGTGGAAATCTGGCGAATATGTTAAACTAGTGCGAAATGAAGATTACTGGGGAGAAAAGGCAAAACTTGATAGTGTGACCTTTAAAGTTGTTAAGGAAAGTTTAACACGTGTAGCTGAACTAGAGTCAGGCACATCACATGTTATTGATCCATTAAGTCCTTCTGATATTAGCCGTATAGAGGGATTAGCAAATGCAAGTGTTCATAAGCAACCAAGTTTAGCACTTTCATATGTTGGATTTAACATGGCTAAAGAGCCATTCGATGATGTACGTGTACGTCAAGCCATTTCTATGGCTATTGATAAGTCACAAATCATTGACGGTATTTATGAAGGAACAGGTGTACCGGCTACAGGACCAATCGCGCCACATGTTTGGGGTTTTGATGAGTCTGTACAACCATTAGAGTACAATGTAGAAGAAGCGAAAGCTCTACTTGCTGAAGCTGGTTTCGAAAATGGATTTGAAACAACTCTATGGACAAATGATAACCCAGACCGCATAAAAATTGCTGAATATGTTCAAGCAGCTTTAGCGGAAATTGGTATTGATGTGAAAATTGAAATTCTTGAATGGGGTGCATACCTAGAGCAAACAGCAGCTGGTCAACATGATATGTTTATCCTTGGCTGGACGACTGTAACAGGTGATGCGGATTATGGATTATATCCATTATTCCACTCTGAAAACCTTGGTGACCCAGGAAACCGTACATTTACTAAAGATGCTGAGTTGGATGAAATTTTAGAGCAAGCAAGACAAGAAAGTGATGAAACAACTCGTTTACAGCTATACAAACAAGCCCAAGAAAAACTAGTTGAAATTGCTCCAATGATTTATGTAATTCACACTGACTTTATCGTAGGTATCGATAATAAAGTTAAAGGATTCGAAATTACACCAGCAGGTATGTTTAAATTAAAAGATGTAACAATTGAATAATGTAAAAAAGCTGTCCTACCAATGGTTAGGACAGCTTTTTTCGTATAAAATTACTTTTTCCCTTTTAAAGCGTACTTTAATCCTTTAATTACTCCGATATGTAATGATTCATGAATAATGCCGAAATTAAAATAATCGGCACCTGTTTCTAATTCCATAACTCCTAACGAAAACGGATTTTCTAATGGAGAATTTAACTTTCCTTCATATTTCGCTTCAATATCCTTTAATTGATCCCTTAACTCTTTCACAATTTCTTCTAAATTTGGTGGTTCCTTCGTCCATTCTGAAGGCCTTGTACCCCGGTTAAAGAACTCTTGAAGATGTTTATATTTGTACTCTTCGCCTAAAACCCCGTTTGTGATAATGGAATCAGAAGTTACAAGTATATGACCAGCATTCCAAAGAATTGAATTCGAAAATCCTTCAGGAATAATTAAGGCTTCCTCGTTCGTTACCCCTTTTAATTCATTTAACGTCATTTCACGGAAAAATTGATACTGTTTAAATAATCTTAGCTCCGCCACCACTAATCACCACCCTTGAAATATTTTTAAAAAATTCCAACAATTACATTTTACCGATTTTTAATCAAAAATGAAATATATTGCGTATTGAATAATGAAGTTGTCTGTTATATAATTGATATAACAGTTAATACAAATAAAACAGTGGGGGTGTGAAAATTGATGATTATGCTTGATTTGCAGTCGGAAACACCTATATATATGCAATTAAAGAATAAAATAATTGAAGGTATTGCTTCAAAACAGCTAAATCCAGGCGATCCATTACCATCTGTTCGTAATTTAGCTCAAGACTTAGGAATTAACATGCATACCGTTAATAAAGCTTATCAACTTTTAAAACAAGATGGTATTATCCATATCCATCGACAAAAGGGTGTTGTGATTAATCCCGATGGCATGCCTGAAGCAGACGATTCTTATGTGACGTTACTAAAAGAGCAGTTACGTCCACTTTTAAGTGAATCCATCTGCCGGGGAATGGGTGAAGAGGAAATTTTATCTTATTGTAAAGGAATAATGGAAGAAATTAAAAAAGGAGGCGATAAAACATGATGTATTTAACGATGTTACTCATTGTTTTCCCGTTAGTTGCTATTACTGCATTTACGCCGTATATTACGAGAAAAACAGAAAGTTTTGGCGTAACAATCCCTTCAGATTTATATAAATATGAAACGATTGTGTCGTACCGTAAACAATATGCAAAATATTCACTTGTAATCGGACTTATATACATTTTATTATTATTTGCTCTTTCCTTTTCAGTAAGTGAAACCATTTGGATTGTCATTTTTACGGTTGGTGTATTTGTTTATGTAATCGTCACTTTTTTTATATACCTTCATTTTCATAAAAAAATGAAACAATTAAAGGAAAAAGAAAAATGGTTTGAAAAGCGGAAACAAACAGTAGCTGTTGACCTTACTTTTTATAATGAAAAAAAGACGTACTCCAATTGGTGGTTTACGATTCCGTTTCTTATTGTCGTTGCAGTAACAGCTTGGTCGTATTTAAATTATGACTTAATTCCAGATCAAATCCCGATGAAGTACAATTTTGAAGGTGAGGTTACCCGTTCAATTGAAAAGTCACCCATTGCTTTAATTTCTTTACCTCTTGTACAACTATTTTTAATTGGTGTGTTTGTTTTTACCAACATTATTATTGGCCGGAGTAAGCAACAAGTTGACCCAGCTAACCCGGAAAAATCAGCAAAACAAAATCTCATCTTTAGACGTCGCTGGTCTTTATTTACAATCATTGGTAGCATTCTTTTAACGATAGTAATGGCGTTACCACAGTTGTCCTTTGTACTAAATCTTAATCAAAATATGCTTATGATTATCATCATGGTTATTGTAGGGCTTATCGTAATCGGCGCATTTTTAATTACTATTTTTACCGGCCAAGGTGGAAGCCGAATTGGAGGCAGTGGAGCGAATATTATCATTGGAAAATCAGGTGAAAAAATTAATCGTGATGATGATAAATATTGGAAACTCGGTATCTTTTACTTTAACCCAGAAGATCCCGCAAACTGGGTTGAAAAACGATTCGGGAGCGGTTGGACTGGTAATTTTGCTAGGCCTCTTCCGTGGATTTTTATCATCTTAGTCATATTAATTCCAATATTAATTGCAAAATTTACTTCATAAAAACAAGAGCTTGGTTCATTGACCAAGCTCTTTCTTAAATTAAAATATCAGATGCGCGATACCAACGATAACTGGTAATGTAATTAAAGTTCGCAGTAAGAAAATGAAAAACAAGTCTTTAAAATTAACCGGTATTTTTGAACCAAGTAATAGTCCACCGACTTCAGATAAATAAATTAATTGCGTAACCGATAATGCTGCGACGATAAAGCGGGTCATTTCACTTTCAATCCCTGTTGCAATAATTGCTGGTAAAAACATATCGGCAAAACCGATTAAAATTGTTTCAGATGCCGCAACAGCTTCAGGTACTTGTAACAATTGAAGAAGTGGTATAAAAGGTAGGCCAAGCCATTGGAATAACGGTGTATGTTTCGCAATAATTAACGCCAATGTCCCGACAGCCATGACAACCGGTGCAACACCGATCCACATATCAAGTACATTTTTTATACCTTCTTTTAATACAGACCGTGCACCCATATTCTTTTGTGCTCTTTTAACAGCTTCTGAAAAACCATAACTTAACGGAGTAAAACCTTCAGGAATAAATTCCTTATCGGTGGCCTCATTCCCATTAATATATGTGTTTGCTTTTTTTGATAACGGTGGGATTCGAGGCATAATAATCGCTGCGATAAGACCTGCAAATGTCACCGTTAAATAAAACGGCACAAACATATGACCTAAACCAACAGTTGAGATGACAACTAAACTGAATGTAATCGAAACAATGGAAAAAGTTGTTGCAACAATCGCTGCCTCTTTTTTTGTGTAAAAACCTTCTTCGTATTGGCGACTTGTCAGTAATATTCCAATCGTACCATCACCAAGCCAAGAGGCTAAAGCATCCATTGCAGAACGACCAGGAAGTTTGAAAAGTGGTCGCATGATTTTTATACATAAAGCGCCGAAAAACTCTAACAAACCGAAGTTTAAAAATAAAGGAAGAAACAATCCGGCCCATAAAAAGACAGAAAATAAAGTTGTAAGCAGTCCGTCATCACTTAATAAAGTCCCACCAGTTGCACCAGACCAAATCCATTCAGGTCCCCATTGGAAATATGTTAAATAGGCAAAAATAACGGCTAATATCCGAATGATGTACCAAACAGTTGATACATTAAACAATCCACTCCAAAAGGAAGAAGTGACAATTCTCTTCGGTGCCCATATTTTTGTAATAGTTGTAAAAATAAACGTGATTGTTATAATTCCAAGCATTATTTCAGGAATGAAACCATATAAGACGTCTTGAATCCACCCAGATAACAGCGCGATTGGAATCGTAACTTCGCCATTAATGGAAAGGGGAAACATAAATAAAAATAACCCTATTAGTGAGGGGATAATAAATTTTAATATATCTTTTAATGATTTTTGTTTATTCATAGTTGCTCCTTATGGTAAAAAGATATTATTGCGGTTTTGAGTTTTGATAAATAGATTTGCGATTTAACTCATCGTTAAATAACCGCCCTATACATATTATTGTATAATTATTCATTTGTCTATCATTTTTTACAATAATATTAGAAAACGTTAGTAAAACGTTGGAAATTTTACATAGAAAACTTCAATCTGTAGAAAAAATAAAAATATGCTTTAATAGAAGTAGAGAAATAGGAAACCCAATAGAAAGGAAGTCTAATGATGACATATAAAGTAAATGGCAATGAAACGCTTGAACTTATTAAGGATCTTGTTTCAATTCCGAGCCCAACAGGAAATACAGAACAAGCAATTGCTTTTGTTGAAAAGTTTTTCCAAAATCTAGGGGTTCATACATATCGCAACCGTAAAGGTGGTTTAATTGCAACAATTAAAGGGAAGGACACAAGTAAACATCGGATGTTAACGGCCCATGTAGATACATTAGGTGCAATGGTAAAAGAAATTAAAGATAATGGCCGCCTTCGTCTTGATATGATTGGTGGTTTTGCCTGGAATTCCGTAGAAGGGGAATATTGCCAAATTGAAACTTCTTTAGGAAAGGTTTATTCTGGAACGATTTTAATGCACCAACAATCTGTGCATGTTTATAAAGATGCTCGAACCGCAGAACGAAATCAGGATAATATTGAGGTACGTATTGATGAGAAGGTTACGAATGCTAATGAAGTCCGTGCTTTAGGCATAGAAGTAGGTGACTTTGTTTCCTTTGACCCACGAGTGGAAGTGTTAGATAACGGCTTTATTAAATCTCGACATTTAGACGATAAAGCAAGTGTTGCAATTTTAATGAAAGTTGTCGAGCATATCGTTAAGGAAAAAGTGGAACTTCCATACACTACTCATTTTCTTCTTTCCAACAACGAAGAAATTGGTTATGGCGGAAACTCCAATATAACACCTGAGACAGTTGAATACTTAGCTGTCGATATGGGCGCAATGGGTGATGGTCAACAAACCGATGAATATACAGTATCCATTTGTGTGAAGGATTCCAGTGGTCCGTATAATCTGAAGTTACGCAAACATTTGGTTGAGTTGGCGAAGAAAAATGGAATTGAATATAAATTAGATATATATCCGTTTTATGGATCAGATGCATCTGCAGCTATTCGTAGCGGCTTTGACATTGTCCATGGCTTGATTGGTCCTGGAATCGATGCCTCCCATGCCTTTGAACGCACACATGTCTCTTCTATTGAAAATACAGAAAAACTTATTTATTACTACTTACTGTCGGAGATGGTGGGGTAGTAAAAAGTAGTCTGGTCCTTTTATTAGGGATCAGGCTTTTATTAATTATGTATTAAGGATGAAGGACAAATCTATGTGGGAACTGGTATAAAATGTCCTTCATGAGTGTGCTGAAGGACAAATTAATTCGGAAATTAGTTAGAAATGTCCTTCATGAGTGTGCTGAAGGACAAATTAATTCGGAAATTAGTTAGAAATGTCCTTCATGAGTGTGCTGAAGGACAAAACTATGCGGGAACTGATTTGAAATGTCCTTCATAAGTGTTCTGAAGGACAAATTAATTCGGAAATTAGTTAGAAATGTCCTTCATAAGTGTGCTGAAGGACAAAGCTATGCGGGAACTGGTATGAAATGTCCTTCATGAGTGTGCTGAAGGACAAATTAATTCGGAAATTAGTTAGAAATGTCCTTCATGAGTGTGCTGAAGGACAAATTAATTCGGAAATTAGTTAGAAATGTCCTTCATAAGTGTGCTGAAGGACAAAACTATGCGGGAACTGATTTGAAATGTCCTTCATAAGTGTTCTGAAGGACAAAACTATGCGGGAACTGATTTGAAATGTCCTTCATAAGTGTTCTGAAGGACAAAACTATGCGGGAACTGATTTGAAATGTCCTTCATGAGTGTGCTGAAGGACAAAACTATGCGGGAACTGATTTGAAATGTCCTTCATAAGTGTTCTGAAGGACAAAACTATGCGGGAACTGATTTGAAATGTCCTTCATGAGTGTGCTGAAGGACAAATTAATTCGGAAATTAGTTAGAAATGTCCTTCATAAGTGTGCTGAAGGACAAAACTATGCGGGAACTGATTTGAAATGTCCTTCATAAGTGTTCTGAAGGACAAATTAATTCGGAAATTAGTTAGAAATGTCTTTCATGAGTGCGGTGAAGGACAAATTAATTCGGAAATTAGTTAGAAATGTCCTTCATAAGTGTGCTGAAGGACAAAACAATTCGGAAACTAGTATGAAATGTCCTTCATAAGTGTGCTGAAGGACAAATTAATTCGGAAATTCACCAAATATGTTCTTCATCCCAAAAAGAAAAACACCGTTGCATAAAAACAAATAAAACCTTCTAATTCTGCTTCAATAATAAAACTTCCGCCCTCAGACCTACATAAAATCGTACCATTTCACGATGAAAACCCGCAAAAATATTGTATAATAAATTTATAATTTTCATTAAACTCAAAACGAGGAGGTATTCCATGTTAAGTCCGTCCGTAATTGAAGATGTCCTGACAGCCACATTATCTACAGGCGGTGATTTTTCTGAAGTATTTGTTGAAGATCGCTTCTCCAACAATATGACACTCCAAAGTGGTCGACTAGAAAAAAGCATCTCTGGTCGTGATTTTGGTGTCGGTATTCGCATTTTTAAAGGTTTACAAAGTGTTTATGCCTATACGAATGATTTTACAATAGAAGGGTTAATTAAAGCGGCAAAAACAGCAGCCCAAGCGATTCAAGGTGCTTTCTCAGACAAAACAACAATCATTCCATTAGAAAAGGAAATTATCCAAACAGCCCATCCAATAGAGTTAATGCCTAACAGTGTAGAGAAGACACGTAAACTAGCAGTTCTTCGTAAAGCAAACGACATCGTTACAAACTACCATGAATCCATATCCCAAGCTGTGATTCGCCTCATCGATGAAGAACAAAATGTATTAATCGCCAATTCAGAAGGAAAGTTTGTAGAAGATAAACGGGTAAGAAGCCGTCTAGCAATTATGGCAATTGCCTCAAAAGGTACTGACATGCAACAAGGATTCTACGGACCAGGTGCCCATGCAGGCTTTGAATATATCGAAAACTTAGATTTAAACCACTATGCAAAGGAAGCAGCTCGAATCGCAGTTACGATGCTGAACGCAGATCCTGCACCAAGTGGGAAATTCCCAGTCATCATTGATAACGAATTTGGCGGAGTAATATTCCATGAAGCTTGTGGTCATGGTTTAGAAGCGGAAGCAGTTGCGAAAAACAACTCCGTTTTTGCGAATAAAGTTGGTGAAAAAGTCGCATCAGACCTTGTTACATATATCGATGATGGCACACTGACAAATGAATGGGGCTCTATCAACATCGATGATGAAGGGGAAAAGGCCCGTAAAAATGTCCTCATTGAAAATGGTATTTTAAAAGGTTACATGATTGATAAACTTAATGGTCGTAGAATGGGGACCGAATCAACAGGTTCATCACGAAGAGAATCATACCGATTTGCGCCAACTTCTCGAATGACGAACACATATATCGCACCAGGCGAATCAACACCGGAAGAAATTATCGCCAACACAGAATACGGAATTTTTGCAAAATATATGGGTGGCGGTCAAGTAGAGCCTGCTACAGGTGATTATAACTTTGCTGTTCAAGAAGCCTATCTCGTTGAAAACGGAAAAATCACAAAACCATTACGTGGTGCAACGCTTATTGGAAATGGTGCAAAAACAATCCAAAAGATTGATATGGTAGGAAATAACCTTGGCCATGGCGCAGGGATGTGCGGTGCAATGAGTGGCAGTATACCAGTAAACGTTGGTCAGCCAATGGTACGTGTTAGTGAGATCACTGTCGGCGGAAGGGAGGCTTAATTATGGATATTAAACAATTTCGTGACCGTATTTTTGAAGAAGGTAGAAAATTAGGGTTTACTAATTTAGAAGTTTACTATGAAAAAACAAGCAATTTTAATGTAAAACTATTTAAAGGTGAAATCGATGGCCATGAGTCTTCGACAGTTAACGGTGTTTCTGTGCGCGGCTTATATGATGGGAAAATGGGCTATGCCTATACGGAAAGACTTGATGAAGATACCGTTCATTTCCTACTAGAAAACGCGAAGGAAAATGCACTTCTAATCGAAGATGAACCGGAAGAACTTTATGATGGAAAAGGTGAGTATGCTGATTATAACTTTTATTCACCAAGTTTAGAGCAAACATCTGCCGAAGAAAAAATAGCCTTAATGAAGGAAATTGAGCGAAAAATATATGAACTAGATGATCGAGTCGTGCAAACAGATTATGCCGTACTTTCGGAACAATCCTTTGAAAAAGCGATTTTTAATAATAAAGGATTAGAAGTAAACGATAAAAATAATTTCATGTATGTTGTTTTTTCTGTTGTCGTGAAAGAAGGCGAAGAAATTAAATCCGGTTTCACCTTTAAAGTTGGAAAAGATCTATCAAAGTTTAACGCGGATGAAATTGCAAAAGAAGCGGTTGATCGAGCGTTAAGTTATTTAGGTGGAAAAACGTATCCGAATAAAATGTACCCGGTTATTTTACAAAATGAAGCGGCAGCATCATTATTAGCTACTTTTGTCCCAATTTTTTCAGCAGAAGCGGTGCAAAAAGGGCAATCCCAGTTAAAAGGAAAAATTGGCGAAAAAATCTCTTCTGACATTCTAACACTAATTGACGATCCGTTTTTACCAAATGGGCTTCGCAGTGGCACCTTTGATTCAGAAGGTGTTCCTACAAGAAAATTAGCCATTGTTGAAAATGGAAAACTACAAACATTTTTCTATAATTTAAAAACAGCGAAAAAAGATGGCGTGGAATCAACGGGTCATGGTTATAAACCATCTTACCAAGGCACAATTGGAATTAGTCCGACAAACTTTTACATCGTTCCTTCCGAAACATCGTATGAACAACTTTATTGCGATTTAGAAGAAGGAATAATTATTACGAACTTAGCTGGTCTCCATTCCGGTGCTAACCAAATCTCTGGTGACTTTTCTCTAGCAGCAAATGGCTACTATGTAAAAGACGGGGAAATCGTTGGTGCAACAAACTTAATGACAATTGCCGGAAACTTTTTTGAACTGCTAAAGGATGTAGAACAAGTAGGTTCTGACCTAGCGTTCTCACCAATGGGAATGCAAGGCTATATCGGTTCCCCATCCTTAAAAATTAAAAGCTTAACAGTAACAATAGATTAATATTTTTTGAGAGTCTTTCATTTCGAAAGGCTCTTTTTCATGTAAAACGAATTGCCAATACAAGTGTGATCTACTATTAACCGTTCATGCAATTACTCGTATTGAAAATAATCGTGATGAGCTTATTGCTAAACTATTTATTGACCATCTATTTGATGAAGATCGATTAGATAATGAAATGCTACCATATAAATATTTTGACGAAATTATAGGTGAAGAAATTTTAATAAAAAATTAGAGGAACATTTGATGCAGTTCAATTACTAGGATATTGGACTGTTATTTTTTTTGCAAAATAGAGTATCTAGCGAGGTAGAAGGTTTCCCATTACTTACTATTTTCTTGCTTTAGCAAATAAACACAGAGGATATTGAAACTATGTTAAAATAACAATGTTCGGTGTAGTTTTATGAAAAAGTATGGGAGAGTCCAAATATGAAAAAAACATTAAGTTATTTAGTTTTACTTTTAACGATTATTTTTATCGTTGGTTGTACAAATGTTGATGATGCATCAAGCTCAGATGCAACAACAGATTCACAAGAAGAAGTAGTGACGGAAGAAACAAATGAAAAAACTGAAAATGAAGAATCAACAGCGACCGTTGAAGATGAAAATCTAGAGGCGGAACAAACTGAGTCCGAAGCAAGTGAAGATCGATTTCCTGGATACAAACTAATTGAAGTAGATAGTTGTGATTTATCTGGTCAACGCCAGGCGAACGTTATTGTTAATATCGGTTTTGGCGATCGTGAATATTGGGCATTTACGAATGAATATGGGCAACTCGTACGCGTGGTTGCGGATGAAATTATTTTACAAGATGATAATTCAGAAGCTGTACTATCGAATGGCAGATATTGTTCTGATGAGGCGAAGGTTCCTGGTGTTGAAAGCTCAGTTTTAGATGAAGGACATGTTATTGCTGACTCGCTTGGTGGAGTATCAAATGCATATAATATTACCCCACAAGATAGTACATTAAACCGTCATGGTGATCAAGCTTATATGGAAAACGTGCTTCGTAAAGCAGGAGGAGCGACAAATTTTGAAGCCATTATCACCTATCCAAATACAGAAACACAGATTCCATCAAGTTATCAGTATACGTATACAATAAATGGGAACGTCATTGTTGATAAATTTGACAATGTAAATCCAGATGAGGTTAACGAATCCCTTGGATTAACGGGCAGTAAATCTACTGATTCATCTAATTCAAATAAAGAGGGCGACCTTTCTCGTGTCGATAAAGATGGTAATGGTCGAGTAACAATTAAAGAAGCAAAAGAAGCAGGTTATAAAATGCCAATTACTCGAGATCATTGGCTTTACCAATACATGGACGACCGTGATAACGATGGCATGGTTGGTGAATAATAGCTATAACTTTTTAAGTAAATAGTGAAAAGTATGTGGCTATAAAATTTAAAATTAAGTTGGCGGCAACTCTAGCCGGCTGAGGCTGTGCCGGCTTGAAAGCGTCCGCCAACGAAAATTATATTAAACGCTTCTCAAATAAAGAGAACCCTTTATTAGATCCTACTTTTGTTAAACCACATTTCTTATCGTAAAATTCATTCAACTTTTCATTGTTTCCAATACAATCAAGACGGAAATATTCTTTACCTTTTCTAGTTAAATAATCAATAATCCATTCAATGATTTCTTTACCTAAGCCACCACCTGTAAATTCAGGGTGAATGGCGATTTTATGTAAATATGCAGCATTATCATCTTTAACTCCCCATAATCCTTTATCCCACTCATTTTGATAATCATAAAGAGTAAATGTACCAATTAATCGGCCCTCATTATTTTTAATCATGAACGTTTCATGATCACGAATACCGTTCAAAATTTCCTCATTATCTTCTCCAACAATAACAGAATCCCATTGGTCAGGATGTCTTTCACTTACCCAACGAGCAGTGTCTTTTAATAAGTTTAAAATTTCATCTGCATCGTCCATTGTTGCTATATATACATCATAATCTTTTATGTTTTTTAAATCAGTCATTAAACAATCTCCTTTTTTAGACTTACTGAACAATTTTGTTGTTTTTATTTTGAACAAGTCAACATTTTACCATTCTCATAATTGATGTTCAATTTTTTCCTTTTTTTGGGCAGATTTTTTACATGATATGTACATGAAGATAAAAGTAGTGAAAATTGGATAAAATATAGCTGAATTGCGAAGATTCTTTCTATAGAGATGGTGCATTTGAAAAACAATTATTGGTTGTTGCTGTTTTTTCTTTCGCCTATGATGAAATAAACTTGATTGTCCCTGGGGCGAATTATGGGTGGCCAGCGATTCAAGGAAATGAAAAGAAAGGAAATATGGAAACTCCCCTTTTTCACTCGGGTTCAACCACTTGGGCACCATCGGGAATGGCCTTTCATAAAGGAACGCTTTTTGTTGCGCAACTACGTGGCCAAGGGATTCGTGCCTTTGATTTAGAAAATAAAACCCACAAACAAGTCGTATCTGGTTTTGGACGAGTTCGTGATGTATTTATAATCGGATCTAAGTATCGTGCATCATATTTCAGATAAAATCGGTGTTATGTATTTAGGGCATTTAGTTGAGATGGCACTTACGGATGATTTGTTTGAGAATCCACTACATTCGTATACAAAGGCATTGTTATCTTCCATACCAATTCCAGATACGAGAGTAAAACGGGAACGGATTATTTTAAAAGGGGACGTTCCTTCACCTATTAATCCACCATCAGGCTGTGTTTTTCATAGGAGATGCCCATTTGCGATGGAAAAATGTAAGAAAGTAAAGCAGGAGTTAAAGGACAGTTCCAACGGTCACATGGTAGCATGTCATTTATATTAAGAGTTTAATTTTATGGAAGATTAATAGCGCAAGTTGATGCATATGTTTATCTATAGATTAGTCGCAAATTTGTTCACTCAGTGTCTCCATCTTAGTAACGTTAAAGGAGCTGCTTAGATGAAGATTGAAAAAATTGAACTGTTTGCTATTGAATTACCGTTAATCGATCCGTTTGTTGTTAGCTATGCAAGATATGATTCGATGCCTTCAATTATTATTAAAGTGACGACCGATGATGGAATAGTTGGTTACGGCGAAGGGGTTCCAGATGAGCATGTGACAGGGGAATCAGTAGAGAGTACGTATCATGTGTTAAAATCAAGCATTGCCCCAAAGTTAATTGGGAAAAATCCGCTGGATATAGAACGAATACATGAAATTATGGATGAAACAGTGTATGGTGTACCAACGGCGAAAGTTGCAATTGATATTGCTTGTTATGATCTTGCTGGGAAAAAACTACTCATATGGCAGAAATGGCAAATATCGAATGTCAAATCGGGTCAATGGTCGAATCCTCTATCGCCTCAGCAGCAGGTTTACATTTAGCCTTTTCTAAGAAAAATATTACAAGTATGGAATAACAGGTCCGTTAAAATTTGCTAAAGATGTCGGAAATTTAAAATACGATGTTCCATATGTCAATATTCCCGATAAACCTGGATTAGGGGGTGACGTTGATGAGGAGGTGTTATTTGAAATAACGATGTATTCGGATCGAGTTTTATAATAGAAGGAATATGGCGGGAAAGCAAAAATAGTAGTACAAACCAAATGTAGTGGTTTATACTACTATTATTTTTTTGGTGAAAAGATTTAATGGCGTGCCCCTTTTGAGCTAAAGGAGCACTTTATTCATCGTCCCACTTATAACTCCAAAAATGCTCAATTTCTATTCGTTTCACAGCATCCGGATCCCCTTTTTTATAACCTTTAATCATATCCTCAATGAAGAAACCCGTTTGCGTACGATGGGCTTTTAATGAATTAATCTTTTCTTCTGCGGATTCACGGACATTATTGATGATATCCGGTTGACCAAGCTCTTCCACACAATTATTTGAAAAAGCGATGCAATGTAGCTTCGGACGTTGCTCTTTCGGAAAGCGTGAAACTGCCCGTACAACGGCACGACCTGTCGCTTCATGATCCGGATGGACAGAGTAGCCAGGATAAAAAGTGATGACTAGAGAAGAATTTAGTTCCTTAATCATTTCCGAGAACAGATCAGCTAATTTTTCCTCGTCTTCAAATTCAACGGTTTTATCCCGGAATCCTAGCATGCGTAAGTCTTTAATCCCAATTGCCTCTGCTGATGCTTGTAATTCTTTTTTACGGATTTTCGGTAATGTTTCTCTCGTAGCAAAAGGTGGATTTCCTAAATTTCGGCCCATCTCACCTAGAGTTAAACACGCATACGTAACTGGTGTTCCTTGCTTTATATAGGTGGCCAACGTACCGGATACACCAAACGCCTCATCATCCGGATGAGGTAAAATGACAAGGACATGTCTTTCTTTTTCAATCATAGCAACATGCTCCTTCCTAGATACAAAAATTTAGTTTAATTCATTTAATAGTTTGTTTTAGCTAAGACGGCTCAAAGACAAAAGATTGTTGATTTAATAGTGTAATGTCTTTTATAAGTGATCAAAAGGACAAAATGTCGGATGAAATTGACCGGGTTGTCCTTTATAAGCCTTCAAAGGGACAAAAGCTCAAGTGAAAGTATGCAAACTGTCTTTAATAGGCCTTCTAAAAGACAAAATAAAGCTAATTTTAATGAAAAATGTCTTTCATAGGCTTTATGA
>NZ_JAACYS010000004.1 GCF_009996845.1 Pallidibacillus pasinlerensis
ATTTTTTCTTTTGTCTTTTCCCTTTTTGTTTTGAAGATCCTTGGGGTAAATCCATAAATTTATTTGCATTAATATTTCCGAATTCTACACCAAACTCAACTCGACTAATTTTTTCACTCGTTTTCTTATTCGATTGGTCTTTCATTATGTTTACCTGCTCTTCCCTTTTTGGAATTTCGATTAAATCCCTTCATTGGGTTTTCTTCTTGGGCAAATTCAGCTGTAAAATCGGTTTCTTGAATATTTTTCTTCGGGGTTTTTGTATGTTTGATGGCTGCATTTCGTTCAGCTTTCCGTTTAGCCATAGGTGATATAATCCTCCTAAGATAAAAGTTGTCACCAATAATATCCCTCTAAATTGAGAAATCATACAAATCCCTTTTCATTTTATTTCATAAGTACTTTCTTATAATTTTTCAATAATTCCAATCAGTTCCCTCAAACGGCTAATTTCAAATGTCGGTTTTACTTCGGTTGCCGTCATTTCATGATGGTTAATCCAGACAGACTTAATTCCTGTGCGATTTGCACCTTTAATATCAGTATTTAAATTATCGCCAACCATAATAACATCTTCACTTGTCAAGTTCATTTTTTGCAGGGCATATTCAAATATACCAGGGTCAGGTTTGCCTTTCCCATAATCTCCAGATATAACAATATGTTCAAAATACGGTACAAGTTCAGGTGTGATTTTTAATTTCGTATTTTGTAAATCCGGTGAACCATTTGTTAATAATAATAAACGGTATTCCTCTTTAACTTGATTTAAAACAGAAAATGTATCTTCATAAACAAACGGTGCTTTTTTACGTTCTTCCGGAAAACGTTCACCTAATTCGTAACCAAAATCTTCATCATCGATGCCAAGTTTTTTTAATCCTTCGGTCCATGTCCTTCTTCGGTATTCGGGTACAATTTCACTTAGTTGACGAAACTCCTTTGTATCATCTTTAAATTCTCCCCATAAACCTTCGAATGGATTAATCCCAATTAATTGTGTAAAGGAATAAGTTTCATAGGATGAATATAGTTTTCGTGCTTCCTCCCGTACTGCTTCTTCTAACTTTTTTGGATCTACTCCGTAACGTTCTTCTGCTACTTCACAAGTTGTTTGAAATGCTGTTGCTACACTTTTTTTGTCCCACAATAATGTGTCGTCTAAATCAAAGAAAATTGCTTTAACCATAGTTAACCTCACTTCTAGCTTTTGTTAAAAGTTTATCCTTTAGTACTGTTTTTGGCAATTAAAAAATGTATTAAATGGCAAATAAGTATATACAATTATCTGTATAAAATTTCATACCTCTTGTCGCTTGACATGGAGCCTCTGCGGGCATGCTTTCTGGCAAAGGGGGCAAGCCACAGGACTTTGCAAGGCATATCAGCCTATCATGCCCGCCACTCCATGTAAAGCGGTAAATATGCAATAATTCATGTATATGCTTAATTGCCAAACACTACAATTCTTAATTGCCATCAACAAGTACTTTATTTTAGCAAAAAGTATGTATGTTGTGTACAGAACTTAATTATTATTACGAAAAAGTGATTAAAGTTTAATTAATTCAAAAAATAGTATACATTTGATATTAAAAAAGCAATAGAGTTATCGCTCTATTGCTTCTAAAAGAAATCTTGATATTTTTGCCTTCTCAGCATGATAATTTAACGGAGCTGACATATATAATTGATTTTTTGCCCGAGTAATAGCGACATATGCCAACCGCCTTTCTTCTTCAATCGCTTCATCTGTTTTACTTAAATTTCCTTCTTTTTTCCTTCGGGTAATTCGATCTTCTTGCGTGTCAGCAAAAAGTGCAGCCTTATGTGGTAAAACATTTTCAACAAAACTAATTAAAAAGACTGTATCAAACTCCAAGCCTTTACTTTGATGGATTGTCATTAATTTTACAACATTTGCATCTTCCGCTGTTCGCATTTCTCCCATTTTTTGATGTGTCAAATTTATTTGATTAATAAATTGAAGATACTCGTTTATTGTTTTATGTTTTTTAGCAGAGTTTTCCAATTCATTTAATAATTCCATGACCATTTCCTTATGAAAGGTTAAACTTTTACGCTTATTCATTTCCAAATATTTTTCATAAGCAAAGACATTTCCTTTACGAATTTGACGAATTGCTTTTTCTGGTGTCATCTTTTTTAAAGACTTTAATTCTAATAGTTTTTCTTGCAATGCTGTAACTTGAAACGATCTTAATCGCTTTTCCATCATTTTAACGACATCTTTTAATTTGTTTGTACTCTGCTTTCCATCAATATACTCCATTGTCTCAATATGTTTTAGACTTCGTTCAACTTCATCTTTTTTCAAATAAAAGACTGAAGCAACTGATAAAATTGCTTCATCTACATTTGGATTTTGTGATAGCCGCAATATATCAACAATTGGCTTTACGAAACTATTGTTATAAAAAAGACTATCATTTCCATATGTGACGAAGGGAATTTTCCGTAATACGAACTCATCATAAATCGCTCGACTCGTAGCATTGGTCCGATAAAGAATCGCAAAATCTTTATACGATTTTTCACCGCTATTTACAAGGGACTCGATTTTGTCGGCGATGATTTCTGCTTCTTCACCAATATTTTTCGGTCGAATAAATTTTGGAAAATTCATTCCTTCTTTCATTGACTTTAAATGTTTTTCGATTTTTTTCTTACTTTTTCTGAAAATTTCATTTCCTAAGCCAACGATTTTACTCGTGGATCGGTAATTAATATCTAATATGACTTGATTTGTATTCGCAAACTCTTTATGAAAGTTTAAAATAAAGTCACTTTCTGCACCACGAAAACCATAAATCGTCTGGGCATCGTCCCCGACGACACATAAATTATTTTGAGGCGCTGCAAGTAATTTCATCAGTTCATATTGAATGTAAGATGTATCTTGGAATTCATCAACTAAAATATATTGAAACTTATTTTGATAATACTTTAATATTTCAGGCTCATACTTTAATAAAAAGTATGTTTCCAACATAAAATCATCAAAGTCAATATATTGATTATTTTCTTTCCAAGCTTCATACCGTTTATAAATTTCTTTTAATTCTTCATCAATCGGTGTTTTTGCTTTAATATCACTCGGTCTTAATATTTGATTTTTCCAATTCGAAATCATCGAAAGAATTGTTTCAGGTTGATAATCATCTTTTAAATTCATATCTTGTAAAATCTTCTTAATAATGACTAGTTTAAATTTTTCATTACTTAAAACCTTACGCTGATCACCTTGTTCACGTAAAATTCTTAAAAACACCGAATGAAAGGTACCAGTATAAAGTTGTCGATTCATATTAGGTGTAATACCGGGTATTGTACTAATTCGTTCTTTCATTTCCGTTGCCGCTTTTTTCGTATATGTTACAAGTAAAATATTTGCAGCTGGGATTTGTTTCACTGTTAACATATAACCGATTCGTGAAACTAGAACCGTTGTTTTGCCTGTACCAGCACCAGCAACAATAAGAAGCGGTCCTTCCGTTAAACGCACAGCAGCAATTTGATTTTTATTTAACTTTATATTTTTCTGCTCAAGTGAACGAAAATAATAGGAATCATGTTTATCATTTTGGACAAGGTCTACCGATGTTAACGGACTACCTTTTTCAGATATTGGTGCGTAGGAAAATACATCTTTTATTTCTTTAAACTTTTGCTCGATCACTTTCTCCACAAATACGTCCTCCAAAAAAACAATATGATTCTATTCTACTATACTTTTTACGAACTTCTAATTGAAAATGAATTATGAATTCTATTAAAAATAATACCTTATCTTACCAACGGATGTTAGTAATAATAGAAAGTATTAAAGAAATAATAAGGAACGAAAGATAAAAAGAAAGGAGCTTATTATGGCAAGAGGTAAAGCTTTTAAACATAAAAAGAAAGGACACCCTGGTCCCCTCCCTAAAGATCATATGACAGATGATAAATCTAGGGAAGCAATCGGAGATGAAGAACTTATTGTGACACAAGAAGCTTTTAAAAACCGGGTTCAAACGAAAGATTTTGGTTAAAAATTACTTTTCAAGATGGTGGGGAGTGTTTTTTCTTCCCACTTATTAGTTTACATAACATTATTATAGTTTTTCTTTTATGTTATTTCTAAGTTCTTGAAGTTCGTTTAATGATAAATTTTTCAATGACTTTTTTATTTCATCTTCAATGTTTTTTCGATTTTTTTCTTGATATTTATCCCACCACTCACGTAAACCTTCTGTATGGTCTAATAAATAGTCAAAATCAATGACTTCTACATCTTCATCCGTTATATAAGTTAAGACGCTTGCCAACATTTGATTAAGTTGCTCTATTTCTTTTTGAAGTATAGCTTCATTTTTATCTATTGTTTTATCGGATAAATTTTCAGATTGTTTTTTTGACATCCTTCCACTCTCCATAAAAAAATAAATTCTTTCTTATATAGTTTAACCAGAATTAAAGTTTAAGACTCAATTCATGCACATTTTTATAAAAAAAGAGTATGTATCCATATATTAGATACATACTCAAAAATCCCGTCTTTTTTATTTCTCTAAATCTATTAAACTCTCCCCAAAAAAATCCCCATTTGCTCGTTTGTGTAAACGATTACAAAACTATTATAACCAAATGTTAACAAATTTGTCAAACCCTATTCAATTTTTCTTCACATTTTTTACTTTTTACCATTGAATTGTAGATGAATTAATTCGACGAATTCCACGAATCGCGGTAAGTTCTTCTATTAAACGAAACATAGCTAAATTTTTTTGTTTAGCTTCAATAATACAGTCGAAATCTTGATTGAATTGTTTAGCCAGTTTTAAAACTGGAAGTACGAAATCTATATCGACAAAATCGGCATGGGATCTAATCTCTTTTTTGGATTTAGGTGAAGATAAATGAACAATAGGTCGCAGATTTCGTTTTGACCACGATTGAAAAATTCGCATTAGATAATCTTCTAAATCTAATCCCTCTTTATTCGCAATATAATGATGGTAATCTAACACCATCTTTCGGATTAAATAAGTTGCGGGGAAAAATTTATTTTTATAAGATTACTTATGGGAGAGGAGGCATTACATTTAATGAATTGGAAAAAAGTACTCGGTTGGGGTTTTGGTATTGTTATTTTTGTAGTTGGAATTATTAGTAGTTCTTATTTTCTTTTATCTTGGGGAGAAAAACCTGCTGAACAAACAAGCACAAATTCCGAGAATCAAGTAGAATCAACTACAATGAATAGTGAAAATTTTGATGAAGTTGTACATACACCAGCTGACCAGTCAATTATAACAATGGCAAATGGTTCAGATGGTCATTCATTTATTGCAAAATATCATAAATTTTATAATGATACACTCGGATGGAACCGAATTCATTCAACAGATTATGACGAACAAGTTAGAGTTGCCAAAGAAATCATCGAACAAATCGATGGTGCACAAATAAACAACGAAAAACTTGCGAATGATTTGGCAACTATAAAAGATTTGGCAGAATCATTAATTTCAAAAGAAAGTCGTCAAACGATGAGAAAATTACATCGATATTTTCACGATTTAGATATTTATTTGAACGGATATGACCGTGCTAGTACGTTCGGCTATACAGAATATAAAGGAGAGAATTAATTACATTTTTAAAATTAATAAATTGGGATCTCATACTCAAGGGATATACTTTCAATTGATTCAACATATTGATCAATTAATTCTCTTCCCTCATCTAATAATTCGTTTCCTTCAACAATTTTGGCTGGGTTTTGATTTTCAATTCCATCTACAAACAGATGAAATGCTTCTAACTGTTTTTCTGCACCACTTATATATAAAGCATGTAAATCATTTAATCTTGGATTCGAAACTTCAATCGAATATAATTCATCGATAAACTCAGTATAAATAGGAATTACTTCATTCTTTAATGCTTCAAGTGTAGTTTCGTCATCTGTATAATTTATTCCTGTAACTTCCTCATATGCTGTAATCGCTTCATCCTCTAAAATCATTGCATATCCTAAATCTACTAATAAATATGTGATTAAGTCATCCTCCATTGTGTCATTTTCCACTATGTCATCATTATCATCTTTATCTCCCTTTTTGTCTCCATCATTATTTCTATCCGTATTGTTTTGTCGGTCTTCTTTAGTATAAAATTGTTCATCTTTTTCATCTATTACCGTAATATCTTTAAAACCAGTTGAACAAGCTGTTAATCCAAGGAGCAATATAACGAAGATTATTAGGAAGTGTTTTTTCAAATTATAACCTCCTTCTTTTCTTAAAACGTATGCAGCGAACTTCGTCCAAAATGCCTCGTTTTAAAATTATATTAAATATACTTATTCATTTAGAGGAAATTCGTGTCTGTGTCTGTACATTAAAAATGGATGATTATAATTACATAACTAGGTAAATAGAATATTTATTAAAAAATGAGTTAACATAACAATATTACTAGGAGGTGAAGTCAATGGCACATGAAAAACATGGACATAATAAAAAAGTGAACAAACAAACTCTTGGTTCTGGAAACGAATATCATGAAACCCATGCAAGTAATGCACCAGGATATGGTGAAAATAGAGATTTAGCAGAGAGTCAAGTTAATCAAGACTCTTCAAAAAATCATTAAACGCCTTATTATAGGCGTTTTTTAATTTACTTTAATCTATCAAATTATAACTCTATCGTATTTTGTAGCTGAGAAGCTTCAGATACAAAATAGCAATGCGAATATATTTTTGTTACTATAATGTTAAAATGTATTCCTGAATGATTCGGAAAGGAAGTCAAATGATGGAACAAGTTAAAGATTTGATTTATAAGTCAAATATTCATGTTGACTTACGGGATGTTGATTTTTCTAGAAAGATGAAACTAAGCAATCTATTTAGTTATTTTCAAGATGTCGCGAGTTTTGCTGCGGACGAATTAGGTTTTGGAATCGAAAGACTTGCGAAGGAATTTGGAGTAGCGTGGGTACTTTTAAAAATACGTGTAGATATTGATCGTTTACCCGACTGGGATGAGGAAGTTACGATTGAAACATGGCCAATTCAACCGAAACGTGTAGAATTTCAACGGGATTTTCTTGTAAAAGATAAAAATGGTAACGTGATTATTCGTGCTGTTTCTGTATGGGTTATTATGGATATTAAAGAAAGACGGTTAAAACGGGCAGATATGATTGGTCTTCGTTATCCTGAATTATCAAGGGAACGTGCAATTGAAACGAGGCTTGGCAAACTGAAAGATTTTGGTCAGTTAGAAGAAGCTTATAAAAAAATTATTGGTTATAGTGATATTGATTTTAATGGACATTTAAATAATTCAAAATATGTTGATTTTATCATGGACTGTTTTACAATCGATGAACATGAAAAATACGAAGTTCAATCTATTGAAATGAATTTTATTAATGAAGCATTGTCAGGTAATACAATCACCCTCTATAAAGATATTTCAAATCGGCAAAATGGAATTGTATATGTTGAAGGAAGAAATGAAAATGACTATAATACAGTTTTTAAATCCGCAGTACGTATAAGAAAAAAATAATTTTTGAGGCTTAACTCCCAACAATGGGAATAGCCTCAAATTACTTGCTATTTACTCCATATAGAATGAAACAAATCCCGATAAAAATCCAAAATATTTTTGATATTGAAATTTTGTCAGCTAATCCAATTAATCCAATTGATGTCGTTAATATTAAAATTAACGGGCCAACAAAGGCCAACATACTATTTACGACTAATGCTTTTTCAATATTATTTAACTTTAAAATAATGATGGCCACTAAAATTTCAATTGTCCCTGAAAAAAATCTTAATAATGACATGCCGATAATGGCTTTATCCAAAAATTGAAACATGTTTGTCCTCTCCCCCTCTAAGACTAAATATATGACTTAGTAGGAAAAAGAAGGACAACTTTTAAACATGATATTTTATCTGGTTGTTCAGGATGGCGAACTACAGCAGCTTCTTGAATATTAGCTACATTTTGTGTATGTGGATTCCGGTAGACGACATATACGATGTCCCCTGGCTAATAGTGCTCATTCGTCTCGAATAAATTCATATCTTCACCTTCCTAAAATGCAAAATACTGTTTTCCCTTTCAACTTTAACTTTATTTTTCCATGAAACAACTTTAATATGAGTTCATGTTTATGGTATTTCTTAAACAAAAAATGGTCTAACTTACAATCCAATCATAAAATTGATTGGGATTGTTTGTTAGACCTTTTTTCCTTACTGTAACCTTTTTATTTTCCAAATATCGTTAACATATTCTTGAATCGTTTGATCGCTTGAGAATTTTCCAGAATGGGCAATATTTATAACACTTTTATGGGTCCAAACCATTTTGTCTCGATATGTTTGGTCAATCAGTTCATGGGCTTCTAAATATGGTTCAAAATCTTTCAATACAAAATAAGGGTCATTATGGAAAAGTATATGGTAATATATATCTTTAAATTCAATGACTTGCTTACCGAATTCACCATAATTTAACATATCCATAACTCTTCTGATGCGATCATCGGTATTATAAATATCTCGTGCATCATATCCACCATGTTCATAATATCTCAACACTTCTTCAGCCGTTAATCCAAATATGAACATATTTTCTTTACCAACAAGTTCACAAATTTCTACATTAGCTCCGTCCAACGTACCTAACGTTAAGGCACCATTCATCATCATTTTCATATTTCCTGTGCCTGATGCTTCTTTACTTGCAGTTGATATCTGTTCACTTATATCTGCTGCAGGAATAATTTTTTCAGCTAAACTTACATTGTAATTTTCTAAAAAGATAATTTTCAGTTTATCCTTTATCTCTGGATCATTATTTACTTTTGTAGCAACGGTGTTAATTAGTTTAATAATTTCTTTTGCAATATGATATCCTGGGGCTGCTTTGGCACCAAAAATAAATGTTCGTGGTGTTATGTTTAAATTCGGATTGTCCTTCAATTCATGATACAAATAAATGATATGGAACACATTTAACAATTGACGTTTATATTCATGAAGTCGTTTAATATGAACATCGAAAATTGATTTTTCATCAACTTTTATGCCCGTTTGATCATAAATATAACGAGCTAATGCTAGTTTGTTTTCCTGCTTTACTAAATGAAACTTCTCAAGGATTGCTTCATCCTTAGAATGTTTCAATAAATGAATTAATTGTTTCGGTCTTTGAATCCATTGATTGCCAATTAATTCGGATATTAAATTAGAAAGTTTCGGATTAATTTGTAATAGCCAACGCCTGTGTGTTATTCCATTTGTTTTATTGTTAAATTTATGAGGCTCAATTTTATAAAAGTCATTCATCACTTTATTTTTTAAAATGTTTGTATGCAACTTGGCAACTCCATTTACTGAGAAGCTTCCAACAATCGCAAGTCGTGCCATATGTATTTTATCGTAAGCGATAACGGCCATACTCGGTATTTTTTCACGCATCTCGGGATAATCGAACCAAAGCCTTTTACAAAAACGTTCATTAATTTCATGAACAATCATATATATGCGTGGTAAAAGATTTTTAAACAAATCAATTGGCCATGTTTCTAATGCTTCTTCCATTATCGTATGGTTTGTGTAGGCAAACACTTTTGTAGTTATCTCCCAAGCTTCCTCCCAGCCAAACCGCTCTTCATCCATTAATATTCGCATTAATTCTGGAATGGCGAGGGTTGGATGGGTATCATTAATTTGAATGACAACTTTCTCATGCAGTCTTGTTAATGGGAGTCTATAGTTCTTTTTGAACTGTTTAATAATACTTTGGATTGTTGCGGATGTTAGAAAATATTGTTGTTTTAAGCGTAACTCTTTCCCTTCTAAACTCGAATCATCTGGATAAAGAAAACCGGAAATTTGTTCGATTGAATGTTGATGATTAAGATCTCTAAAAAACATATCATCTAAACTATCCACTTGGTCATAGTAAATTGGTTCTGCACTCCAAAGCCGTAACGTATTTACAGTATTATTTTGATACCCGACAATCGGAACATCATATGGAACAGCTAATACTTTGTCTGTGTTTTCATATTTAAATTCCAGTGTGCCATCATTTCGTTTAAACATTTGCACATTACCGTGGAATTGAACAATAATCGCTTCATCTTCTCTCCGCGTTTCCCATGGATATGGTTCCGTTAGCCAATTATCGGGAAGTTCGACTTGGTTACCATGAATAATTCGTTGTTCAAATAAACCGTATCGATAACGAATTCCAAAACCATGACCAGGATAATTTAATGAGGCTAAGGAGTCGAGAAAACATGCAGCCAATCTCCCTAATCCACCATTTCCAAGTCCAGCATCCTCTTCTTCCTCTAAAATTTCATCAAGTATAAAACCTAGTTCTTCCATCGCTTCTTCAGTAACTTGTAATAAACCACAATTTAACAAATTATTTCGTAATAACCGCCCTATTAAAAACTCCATAGACAAATAATATAACTGTTTATTACTTTCTTCTTTATACCTTTTGTTCGTTTCTTGCCATTTTTGTCTAATTTCATTACTTACGATTCCTGCTAATGCAAAATACAACTCTTTATTTGTTGCATGTTTAATTGTTTTGCCAAATTGCTTAAAAACCGTTTCGGTCATACGGTTTTTAATCCATTCAGCCGAATAGGACGTATGTGTAGTCAAGGAAGCACCTCCTTATATTGTGATAGTTGACGGTAAAAGTGTTTCATATAACTTTGCATACTCCTTAGCAGAATTTTTCCAACTAAATTGACTTTTATTTACATTTTTCAATAATTGTTGAAAATGTTCAGGTCGGTGATATATTTCAAGAGAGTAACGTAACACATTTAAGAAATCGTGAGCATTGTAGTTTGTAAAACTGAAGCCATTTCCTTCCCCTGTAATCTCATTGTACGGCTGAATTGTATCTTTTAATCCACCTGTTTCACGAACAATCGGGACAGTTTTATATTGTAATGCAATTAATTGGGATAATCCGCACGGTTCAAATTTTGAAGGCATGACAAAAAAGTCTGCTGCAGCATACATTTTTCGTGCGAATTCTTCATCAAAAGTAATTAAGGCTCTAACTTTTTCAGGATAAACATGTTCAACATGTTTAAAGTAATTTTCAAATTGTTCGTTCCCGGTTCCTAAAACGATAAACTGAACATCATTTTGGATAAATTCATCAAAAATATGCATAATTAAATGTATCCCTTTTTGCTCAACTAAACGAGAAATTAAAATATAAAGTGGCTTTTCTCGATCGACTGGTAATTTTAATTCCTCTTGTAAAAGGATTTTATTATCTTGCTTTTTACTACGAGCAGATCGGTAGTTAATTGGGATATATGGATCGGTCAAAGGATTATATTCTTTCGTATCAATTCCATTTATGATTCCATGTATATCTTGTGCACGATGTTCTAAAATGGGATGCAAACCTTCACTATAATAAGGATATTTAATTTCTTCCGCGTAAGATGGACTAACCGTTGTAACTTTATCAGCATGGAAAATCCCAGCTTTTAGGCAATTTAACATACCATTCCACTCCATGCCGCTAATATGTTCCCGTGATAATAAGAAAAAGTCATGAAACGTATCAAGTGGCATCGTACCTTGATATTTAATATTGTGAATCGTTAAGACCATCTTTAAGTTCGGAATTGGTTGGATTATTTTAGCTAATGCAACAGCAATTCCTGCTTGCCAATCATGTCCGTGTAAAATATCAGGTTTAAAATCAAGGGCATTAAGGGCTTCTATTACAGCATGTGAGAAGAAAACAAATCGTTCCCCATCGTCATAATAACCGTAAATTCCTTTTCTCGTAAAATAATAGTCGTTCGCAACAAAATAATAGATAATTCCATTATGCTTTAAAGAATAGATCGTTGTTTCTTGATTCCGCCAGCCTAACTTCACATTAATTGTTGCTACATATTCAACTTTACTTTTCCATTCTTCACTCATTTCATCATAAAAAGGCAAAATGACACGAACATCCATATTTTCATTTTCTTTTAAACTATGAGGAAGAGAGCCAACAACATCCGCCAACCCTCCAGTTTTAATAAATGGTGCACATTCTGATGCGACAAATAGAACTTTTTCCATTTCTCTCTCCTCCCTACTACATAATGTTTTGACAAACCAGATTTAAGTATGAATACTAAATCACTTGTCTTTTCGCAACGACAAACGGTTTATCGGGTGAACCAATTAATTTTTGTCCTCGCGTTATATGAACATCTTTATCAAGGATGACATTTTCTAAATAAACATCCTCTTCAATCGTACATCTTTGCATTATAATCGAGTTTTTCACGGTAGCGCCTGTATGCACTTCAACACCCCTAAATAATACGCTATTTTCAATATCCCCATCGATGACACATCCGTTAGCAAGAATGGAACGATTTACTCGGGCATTCTTTTTATATTGAACAGATGGATTATTTGATAATTTCGTTCGCACAAAGTATTTCTGATAGAATAATTTTTCATAGTCTTCTAAAGAAAGTAAATTCATATTTTGTCGATAAAAACTTTCAACTGAATTAATAAAAGCACTATAACCCCGATAACGATAGTTTTGTATTTTTAATCCGTTAACTCTTTCTGCAATACCATTTACAAAGAAGTTATCTTTATGGTAGGCAATGCAATCATCTACGAGTTCCATTAGCAATTCCTTATTAATTATATAAACCCCTGTAAAAACTAACGGATTATGTTTATCATTCGTTATATTACGGACCCAACCAAGATCATCCGCTTCAACTCGGAAATATGGTTCATGTTCAGGTAAAAGTTCTTCAACTTGTGTTGAAATTAAGGTCACATCAGCCCCACGGTCTACATGAAACTTAAATGCTTCTTTATAATCCGTATTCGTAATAAATTGACTCCCACTAATTAACACATATTCAGCATTACTGCGGTGAAAATAATCTCGATTATTGTGGAAGAATTGTAGATCTCCTCTCGATTTATCGGAAGGGTCATGCCAATCCGGTGGTAAAATAAATAAACCACCGTTTCTGCGATCCAAATCCCAAATTTCACCCGTACCTAAATGGTCAAGTAAGGAGCGGTATTTGCTCCTAACAAATATGGCTACTTCTTCTATTCCTGTATTAACAATATTCGATAAAGTGAAGTCGATTAAACGATATCTCCCACCGAAGGGAATCGACGCTCCGTTGCGGAAATACGTTAATTCATTAAAAAATTGGTGTTCATGATCTAAGTTAATAAGTCCCATCAATCGCTTCATCGATTTTCACCACCAATTACAATAGATTTTTGTTCTAGAATCTCTCGGTTTACAACAATTGGGTCTTCATCACGGGTTGCTACTAGATGAGTTCCGTCTGGGATTGTTGTATTTTCCATAACAATTACTCTATCTAAAACACAATTTTTACCTACTTTTACTCCGGAGTGGACTATTGATTGGGTAATTATCGCATCATTATCAACTTCAACATTATGGAATAAAACAGATTGCTCAATTACACCGCCCAAAATTTTACATCCGTCATTAATAATTGAATTTTTTACTACTGCACGATCACAAATGAATTGAGGAGGAAAATTCGAATTATTCGTATAAATTCGCCAATTTTTGTTATCAAAATCAAGTTCACTATTTTCTTGTAATAAGTCCATATTCGCTTCCCAATAACTCTGTATTGTTCCGACATCTTTCCAATATCCTTCAAATTTATATGCATATAATTTTAAATCATCGTTCAACATTGCTGGAATTATATCTTTTCCAAAATCATGGCTAGATGATCTCTGTTTAGCATCTTTAATTAAATAATTCTTTAACACTTCCCATGTAAATACATAAATTCCCATTGAAGCTAAATTGTTTTTCGGATTTTCAGGCTTTTCTTCAAACTCGTAAATACTTAAGTCATCATTTGTATTTAAAATCCCAAAGCGTGATGCTTCATCCCAAGGTACTTCAATAACTGAAATTGTTGCATCAGCTTTCGTTTCTTTATGTTGATTTAATAGCTTTCGGTAATCCATTTGATAAATATGATCTCCGGACATGACAAGAACATATTTCGGGTTATATTGTTCAATGAAATGGATGTTTTGATAAATGGCATCAGCTGTACCCGAATACCAATCTCCACCATGTTTTGCAGTATATGGTGATAAAACAGTTACCCCACCATCACTACGGTTCATTTCCCACGGTTGTCCATTACCAATATGTTTCGTCAGTTCGAGCGGCGAGTATTGGGTTAATACACCAACCGTAAATATACTAGAATTTGTACAGTTACTTAACGTGAAATCAATAATCCGATATTTTCCACCAAAAGGTACTGCAGGTTTTGCCAAATGATGTGTTAACAATCCTAACCTTTTCCCTTCCCCACCAGCTAACAACATCCCGATACATTCTTTCAAGAGATCTCCTCCTCTTTTTCTACTTCCTTAATTTTTTTATATATTGTAATTGCTAATGGTGGAATTTTTACTTTAATGTGTTGGCTAAACCCATGCCATTTTTTTGGAAAGGTAAAATGTTTACTATCACTGGTCTGACCAGATCCACCATATTGCTTTTCATCCGAATTAAAAATTTCAATATAAGTGCCTTCCTTTGGAACACCAATTTTGTAATCGTAATATACAACTGGTGTAAAGTTACAAATAACAATTAATTCTTCATTATTTTTATTTCGACGAATGAATGCGATAATACTTTGATCAATATTATGCGGGTCAATCCATTCAAACCCCTTCGGATTGTGGTCTAATTCAAAAAGTTCTGAATGTTTTTTGTAAAAATGGTTCAATGATATGAAATATTGAAACATTTGATTGTGTAGTGGATAGTCAAATAAATGCCAGTCTAGCTGTTCTTTATCTTTCCATTCTGCGTATTGACCGAATTCTCCTCCCATGAATAATAATTTCTTCCCTGGGTGAGTATACATATATCCATACAACAAACGGAGATTTGCAAATTGCTGCCATTGGTCACCAGGCATTTTATCCAGTAGTGACTTTTTACCATGTACAACTTCGTCATGTGACAATGGTAGCAAGAAATTTTCAGACCAAGCATACATGAATGAAAACGTAATTAACTGATGATGCCATTTTCGATGGATTGGATCTATTTTCATATATCTCAACATATCGTTCATCCAACCCATATTCCATTTATAATTAAACCCTAATCCACCTAAATAAGTTGGTGATGTTACTAACGGGTAATCGGAACTATCTTCAGCCATCATTAAAAAACTAGGGTCCCGTTCGAAAACAACTTCATTTAATTTACGAATGAAAGCTAATGCTTCTAAATTTTCTTCACCGCCAAAAGAGTTGTAGATTTTTTCTTCCCAATCAGGACGGTCAAAGTTTAAAAACATCATACTGGCGACAGCATCGACACGTAAACCATCAATATGAAATTCCTCCATCCAATAAATCGCATTTGAAATTAAAAAACTTTGTACTTCAGGTCTTCCAAAATCAAAAGCAAGTGTCCCCCATCCATGTTTTTCAGCTTTTTTTGGATCTTGATATTCGTATAAAGGCTGACCATCAAACTTTCTTAATCCATGTGCATCTTTACAAAAATGACCAGGCACCCAATCCATTATGACACCAATATTATGCTTATGACATTCATTTACGAAGTATTTAAAATCATCTGGTGTTCCATAACGTGAGGTTACCGCATAATAACCGGTAATTTGATAACCCCAAGACAAATCAAAGGGATGTTCTAATAATGGTAGTAACTCAATATGTGTAAATCCTAACTTTTTAACATATGGTATAAGTTCATGTGCAAGTTCGCAATATGTAAGAAATTCTCCATCTTTCTTCTTCCATGTTCCGAGGTGAACTTCATAGATGGATATCGGGGAAGTGTATGGATTATACTTCTTTTTCTTTTTTTTCCATTTGACATCCGTCCACTGAAAGTTAGATGCTTTCGAAGTAATTGAGGCTGTTCTTGGTCGTAGTTCGGAACGAAATGCGTAGGGATCTGCTTTTAAAATCAATTCATCATCGGGTGTTACAATTGCATACTTATAATTTGAGCCTATAGGTATATCGGTGAAAAAGCCGACCCAGAGTCCTTCATTCGTTATTCTTTGTAATGGGTGACTTTCTGCATTCCAATCGTTAAAATCACCGACAACAGAAATATTTTTTGCATGTGGTGCCCAAGTTGAAAATCGAAATCCAGATTGACCATTCCAATTTATGAAATGGCAACCTAATATTTTATAACTATAATAATTTGTACCTTGATGGAATAAATAGATGTCTGTTTCTGAAATATTATAGTACAAATAATCCCACCTTCCACACAGAAAACATTCATGTAAAATTATTATGATTACTGTAAATTATATATGTTTTCCCAGTTATTTCAACATTTAGTATTCGACAAATTTATGTTATAAATCGAATTTTGTCAAAACTTTTTTTATTTTATTACCAATCTATTTTTATTATATAAAATAAATGTAAACGAATTGCAAATAGTGTGATAAATTTATTTTAAGATAATAAACCGTGAAAACGTATATAAACGAGGTGTAATTAATGAAACAACCTGTTGCTTGGATCGACGATGTTCATATGATGAGTGTATTGTTAGGTGACTTGACACATTTGACTATTGAAGATAATTTGCCTGTAATTTTTTGTAAAGAAAAAAAGATTCCCGTAAAGGTAAAAAAAATGATGAGTGATAAAATCGTTCAACTTTATTATGATGAAGCGCTTCCGTTAGGTGAAGAATTGTATTTAACTTGGATGAACGCGAAAATTCCAATTTATGCCGGTGCAATTGTAAGAACTCCTTGGTTTGAAGAACATTATACAAATAATGATGTGCAATTGGGAGCTACTTGTAGTAAAGACGAAACAACTTTTACTGTTTGGGCCCCTACTTCTACTTCTGTAAAAGTTATAATAAATGAAAAAAGTTTTCCAATGAATAAAAAAGAAAAAGGGATTTGGACAATTACTATTCCAGGTGATTGGCATGGGTTTTCATATGAATATGAGGTAAATGTAAATGGAAAGGTTAACCGAGTGATTGATCCTTATGCGAAATCAAGTTTAGCGAATACAAAAAGAGGAGTCATTGTTGATCTTTCACGTACATTTCAAAAAATTGAAAGTCGTCCTTTTAAAGGGAATTTACAAAATGCGATAATTTATGAACTATCGGTAAGAGATGCAACAATAAATAATAATAGTGGTGTAGTTAATAAGGGAAAGTTTCTCGGTTTAACAGAAAAAAATACAACGACAAAAAATGGTTTTTCAACAGGGCTAGACTATTTTTCACAATTAGGAATAACTCATATTGAACTGTTACCAATTAATGATTTTGCAAGAGTTGATGAAGAAAACCAGAAAAAAGATTATAACTGGGGTTATGATCCCCTTTTATATCAAGTACCAGAAGGAAGTTATGCTACATGTGTGAAAGATCCGATTAAAAGAATTAATGAATGTAAAAAAATGATTCATTCTTTCCATAAGTCTGGAATTGGTGTCATTATAGATGTCGTATTTAATCATGTTTTTATTAATGAAACAATTGAAGAGACAAATTTTGAAAAATTAGTACCAGGTTATTATTTTCGTTACCATGACAACGGTATCCTTGCCAATAGTACTGGTTGCGGTAATGATTTTGCATCTGAAAGAATTATGGCAAGAAAGTTTATCTTGGATACAGTCAATTTTTGGCTTAATGAATATAAAGTAGATGGATTTCGTTTTGATTTAATGGGGGTCCTTGATATCGAAACAATGAAAGAAGTAAAAAACAGATGTGAACAAGAAGATACACCAATTATGATATTAGGTGAAGGTTGGGATATGCCTACTGCTTTACCTGCTCATAAAAAGGCAACTAGTTTTAATTCAGAACCATTAAAAGGAATTCGATTTTTTAATGATTATTTTAGAGACACATTAAAAGGAAATTTATTCCACACTGGTGAGCGCGGCTATGTAAACGGCTATGGCCATTTTTTCGAACGAATCCCTGCTCTTTTATCGGGATCGTCTATACTAAAATATGGTCATACAGTAGTCTCGGAGCCGACACAAACAATAAATTACGTAGAATGTCATGATAACCATACCCTTTGGGATCGTCTCGCAATTACAAATGAATATGAGTCTGAGGACGTTCGAAAAAGAATGCATCAAATTGCGACTGGTATCACCTTACTTGCTCAAGGAGTGCCATTTATTCATGCTGGTCAAGAATGGTTTCGAACAAAATCCGGAGTTGAAAATAGCTACAATGCTAGCGATGAAATAAATGAATTAAATTGGAAAAAACGTGAAGAAGAAAATGATAATATCGAATATGTAAAATCATTAATCGATTTACGAAAAAAATACAAACATTTCCGCTTACAAACGAAAGAAGAAATATTATGGTGTCTTCATATTTTGAATACACCTGCACCAATTTTTGGTTATACCATTCTTGGTGATGACGAAGATTTTGTCATTTATATAAATCCAACTTCAGAAACACATAAACTTCACCTCCCATCATCAAGCCGATGGCACATTATGATATCAAATCAAATGGATTTTTATAAAGACAATCGAGAATTTAATGGCGAATTTATGAACATCCATCCATTTGAATTGATAGTATTAATGAAATCAGTAATTACTTAATTTATTAAAACGCCTAAATATGGCGTTTTTTTTTATTTAAAATAAACATCCCCTGCCATTTGAAAAATATTTTCCAACTATATTTTTTTCTAAACGTTGAAAGATATAAATGTTCCCATATAAATTTTGATAGGAGAGGATATAGTTGAATAAACATATAAGAAAGTTGTTTATCATTTTAACAACAGCTTTTCTTTTAACCGCTTGTAATGGGAATAACAACGCAACAAAAGATAATAATGATATTACAAATACAACGAATCCTACAACTGTAAATGAAAATCCATACAGATTTGTAAATAATCGTAATGGATTAAACGGTGAAGATGTTCGTGACAATTTTAATAAATATCACCATAAACGAAATGACGATGACAATATTTCAGCTTTATACACAACTCAGAATAGTAAAAATTATCCACATACGAAAGCAATTGTGATTCAAGAAGCAAAATATGATTTCGTAAAAGTTGATGGAGAACAAAAAGATCAAATCATTAATAAAATCCAAAAATATGCCGATAAATTTCAACAAAAAACAGGGCAGAAACAACAACCACCGGTAGACCAAAAACAACCAACACAACCAGAACAAGCTCAACCTGAAACTCAAAATAAAGAGCAAGCACAAAAGCCTGCAGCTGGTATTAGTGAATTTGTCCAAAAAGTGATTGATTTAACGAACCAACAGCGTAAAAGTAATGGACTTAAGCCATTAACAGCAGATCCTGCTTTAAGTAATGTAGCATTAAAAAAATCACAGGATATGGAACAAAATAATTATTTCTCCCATACTAGTCCAACGTATGGATCACCATTTGATATGATTAGGGACTTTGGTATTGATTACAAATCAGCTGGGGAAAATATCGCGCAAGGACAAAAAACACCTGAAGAAGTTGTAAAAGCGTGGATGAATAGTGAAGGTCACAGGGCAAATATATTAAATGCGAACTTTACTCATATTGGTGTTGGGTTTGAAGAATCCGGATATCACTGGACACAAATGTTTATAGGGAAATAAAAAATTATGGGTGCTAATTTTTCTCAGCACCTATAATTTTCTTTTTTTGGTTTACATAATAACATTATCTTACTCAGTTATTTTTTTACATAATTTAGTGAAGTTTTCAACAAATTTTTGGTCTTCTTCTACTGACCGTTTTTTAGGTCCCTTTAGTCGATTACCGGCTCGTCTAGCTTTTTGTGAAACATGTCGCATATGTAAAAGGCGCTCGATGTTTTCCTCTGTATAAAGCCAACCGTTCTGATTAATAACATACCCTTGTTTTGCAAGTGCCATTGCGGCTAAACCATAATCTTGCGTTACTACAATATCGCCCTTCTCAACGCGATTTACAAGGACAAAATCCACCGCATCAGCCCCTTTATCAACTAAAATCGTTTCAACACCATCGCGGTCAATGCGGTGAGAAGTATCACATATCAAAATAACTGGTAAACTAAACTTCGATGCAATTTGAATCGTTAAATCAACGACTGGACACCCGTCAGCATCTACTAAAACTTTAGGCAAGAGAAACACTCCATCCACTTTTTTATATCCATTATAACAAGTTTTATCAACTATAAAATCTGCGGCTGTAACAGCGGTCACAAATTGCATAAGGATGGTCATAAGGTAGTTTTTTACCACAACGTTTACACTGTTTTTTATACGTATCGATTGCTTTCTTTAAAAAGTCATTCGCTTCGTCACTAATTTCTTGACGTAGCCGTTCCCAGTATGTTGCCTCTGTTTTTCTCCCCAATTTATATAAAAACAATAGATGTAAACCAATCGCTTTATATGTTAATTCCACCTCTTCAAGGCTACCTCTTTTCACCGGTGGTTCTGGTAAATCTTCATTGTTTACAATTGCTTCCATTGTTTCCAACCAAAGTTCTGTCAACGCCTTTTCGCCTGAAGAAAATGGTAAATGTAAAAATCCGTACAAATCTACGATAGAAAACCTTGCTTCTATGTCAGTACCTTTAACTAACTCATATAATTCCTGTTCTTGTGCAAGAGTTGCCTTCACTGTACCTTTTGGATTATTAAATTTCTTCCATAGTTCAAAAAACTCACTGAGATCATGACGATACTTTTGGAATCGTTCCAGCATTGCATTCGTCGGTGCAATCGTAAATGTTTTAAGTGAAACGTCTTCTTTTAACAATAGTTCTTCCATTTTTTTATAATCATTAACGAAAGCAACTTTTCCAACGTTATAAATCCCTTTCCGGCCAGCACGTCCAGCAATTTGTTTTACTTCTTGAGATGTTAAACGACGCTTCCTTACTCCATCAAATTTTTCATTTTCTAAAAATACAATTCGTTTAATCGGTAAATTTAATCCCATACCAATCGCATCCGTCGAAACGACAACATGAGTTTCGCCGTTAATAAAACGCTCAATTTGACGCTTTCTCGTCTCAGGAGGCATACTTCCGTAAATCATACTTACTTTCTTTTTTCGTCTCTGTAAGAAACTCGCTGTTTCTAAAACTCGTTTACGTGAAAAGCAAATTAACGCATCACCTTTTTTCACATGTTCAATGGAAAACTTTTTCTGTTCAACTTTTAACGGAATGTCACGTTTATATTCATGAACAGTAATTTTTGAACCTTCCAATAGTTGCAGAAGCATTTCCTTACTATTTTTGCTTCCAATAATATGGACTTCTTTTGCATTAGCTCCGGTAATAGCACGATACCAGGCAAATCCTCTTTCTTTATCGGCGATCATTTGTGCTTCATCGATAACAATACAGTCGTAATCATCTTTTTCATAAAACATTTCAACTGTACTTGAAACATGCTTGGCACCTTCTGTTTCTTTTTCTTCCTCACCGGTTTTTAAATTACATGGAACGCCGTCTGCATTTAACTTTTCATATACCTCTAATGCTAGTAATCGAAGTGGAGCTAAATAACAGCCTGAAGCAGCTTCTTTTAACCGCTCCAAAGCTCGAAACGTTTTCCCTGTATTTGTTTCACCTATATGGAGAACATAATGGGTGGATTTGTCTCCTCGCGAATGAGTTAATTGTCCGAAAACATCGGCCATCATGCGTCTTTCTTCTTCTTGTTTCCGTTTTCTTTCAATTTCTTCTTGAATGCGGCGTTCTTCTTGACGTTTTTGATGTTCAGTTAATAGCTCTAAATGAGGAAGAACATCATAAGGAATCTCAGCCGTTTCCAATATATCTGGCACATATTCATAAGCAATTAATTTAGAAAATTCATCGGCTAATTTTTCTACATGTTCGGAAATGATTTTTAAAAATCTTTTTTGTTTCAATTGCTTGCCAGTTTCACGTTCATAAACCGTAAAAACATTTGAAAAGTCTGCTGCAAATTCATCAGTAAAAAGATCATAAGTATATTCGTTTATGAGATGATAATATCGATCACCATACGTTTCGAAATCCCAATACAACCTTCCCCATTCATATCCTTCAACGTAACCACCGGTAAACTCTTCGAAGAATTCATTTACTTGTTTAAAATCACCTGGTTGAATAAAACCATTTTCAATTAACCGTTCATTATCCCAGTTTTTCCCAACTAATTTGAATCGAGTATTTCGAACTAAATCTTTACTTAATTGCACAGCAGTCCGATATCGAACATAAGTATAAAAGTGATTAAAAAACTCATCTATTCTTCTACGAATTAATTTATGAATTTCAAACTCCACTGCTTGACGATTTTGTTCAAATTGCTGTTGTTCTTCTCTTTGATTTAATTTTTGTTTAGCTTCTTCATAAAGTTGGTCCCAAAGTTCCTCTGTCATATGTTCTTCTAACCACTGATCTGTTTGAAAAACATGTTCTTCTGCTATTGTATTAATAAACAGTTTTTTGACTAACTTTTTACTTGCATCGTCAAATTCAATCCCCTTTTCAATTAAATATTTCTTTCGTTCTTTTAGTGAAAAAGCACTTTGGGCTTTATTTGACCAAATATTGTTCCATATTTGTTGAATAAACTTGTTTCGATTTTGTAAGTAGTTAGCAAAACTCGGTTTTTCATCATGTAATTCCATATAACGTTTTATATCTTCTAAAATCTTTTCTTTCGTCCGTTCAACTGCTTGATTGTATAAGTCATTAATTTTTTCCTTCATTTATGTTCCCCTACTTGTTGACATTAATAATCGTTATAAATATAGTATGGCACTGAAATCTTATAAAAAATGTACAGAACACCACTTTCCAGAACGATTTTTATACTTTTTTAAAAAATATATTAGAAAATAGAAATCAGGGGCTATCCTTAAAAGTCACTTTTCCAAACACTTTTGAAGTAATTCGTCGTTTCGTTGGCGGACGCGCATCCAGTGGCACGGCCTTAGCCTCCTCAACGCGCATGCTCGTTTGCGCAGGTCTATAGGCTCGTGTGCCTGACGCTTCGCTTTCGGCACAAAGGCTTTTGCTGTTCCCGCAGGACTCTGAATATGCTTCACTGATTCTGCACCGCAGGAAAAATGTGAAACATTTTTGCGACTCGCCGCCAACTCCACGTCAAAATGTCAGGTGTTGGACTTATTGGACAGCCCCTGATTCTATTGTCAATCGATTTCACGTAATGCATTGTAAACTAACCATGCACCATGTTTTACAGAACGTACACGAACAGATTCGCGATTACCAAATAAATTAACATAATAGCCTTTCGTTGGCTTATTTTTTACTGAAACTCCGATATAAACTGTACCAGGCTCTTTTCCTTCAAGACTACCTGGGCCAGCAACCCCTGTAAAACTTAGTCCGAAATCAGTATCCATTAATTTACGGACATTTTCCGCCATTTCTTTTGCACATTCTTCACTTACAACACCATGATTTTCTATCGTTTCTTTTTTCACGCCTAAATTGTTAATCTTTACTTCAGGAGCATATGAAACAATACCGCCTTTAAACCACTTGCTACATCCAGCAATGGATGTCACTTCTTCTTGGAATAAACCGCCCGTTAAACTTTCAGCTACTGCAAGAGTTAGATTTTTCTGCTGAAGTAATTTGCCCATTTCATTTACAATTGTAGTTTCATTATAGCCATATAAGTATTTACCAACACGGACTAAAATCTTTTCTTCCGTTTCATCGAGCAAATGTTTTCGTTCATCATCTAACGCATGTTTTGCTGTTATACGAACGGTTACTTCTCCATCAACAGCTAGCGGTGCAATCGTTGGGTTCGTTTGTGTATCAATTAAATCTTCAAGTTCTACTTCTAGTTTTGATTCACCAATTCCATAAAAACGTAACACCCGGGATTCAATCTGCTCAACATTTTCAATTCCTTTTAAAATTTCCGGAATTGCATATGTTGTAAACATCGGTTGCATTTCACTTGGTGGTCCTGGTAGTAATATATAAGTCCTATTATTTTTTGTTAAAAACATTCCTGGCGCCATTCCAGTATCGTTTGGTAAACATTGTGAACCAGAGAAAATTAACGCTTGCTTCTTATTGTTTTCAGTCATTGGCTGATTTCTTTTTGCAAAGAAGTTTTCTATTGAACGTAATGCTTTTTCATCATATTCGAGATTTACCCCTAAGTGGTTGGCTAATGTTTCTTTCGTTAAATCATCCTTTGTCGGTCCTAAACCGCCAGTAAAAATAATTAAGTCTGCCCTAGTTTCAGCGACTTTAACCGCATTTAATAGACGATTCGGATTATCACCTACTACAGTATGATAATAAACATTAATACCTATCTTTGCTAAATGTTCAGATATAAATTTAGCATTTGTATTTGTGATTTGACCAAGTAAAATTTCCGACCCGACCGCGATTATTTCGCCATTTTTCATATATTCCCCTCCTAAATATGAGCAAACGACTACTTCGACTGTGAAAATGCTTGTTTATTTTTCACAAAATAATCCAATCCAGACCATAATGTAAAGAATAATGCAACATACAACATAATATCAGCGAATGGAAAATTCATATAAGAAAATGGCACATTTTCCAATAGTAAAGTGATGATGGCAATAATTTGTGTCCATGTTTTTATCTTTCCGAGCATATTTGCTGCGACAACTTCTCCGCCCCCTGCTAAAATAAGTCGTAAACCAGTAACAGCAAATTCTCGGCTTATAATAAGTATGACTACCCAAGATGGTGCTAGTCCAATTTCAACTAATATGATAAAAGCACTAGACACTAACAATTTATCTGCCAATGGGTCTAAAAATTTCCCTAAATTTGTAACGAGATTGTATTTTCTCGCATAATATCCGTCAATCCAGTCTGTAGTTGATGCAATGATAAAAATTGCAGTTGCTATTAATTGTTCAACGGAAAGAAAAACATCGCCAAATTGGACTTCTCCCCATGGAAAATCGATAACCATAAAGATAACAAAAATCGGTATCATACATACACGTGCTAAACTAATTTGATTAGGTAAATTCATTTATTAACCTCCAAAATATCTAAGATGCTTTTTTAGTTTTCCATATTATAGAAACCATACTATACATTTTATAACTAAAGTTATCCAATGGCAAAAAATTTTACATTTAAACAGAAGAAAATAGTCATCTATTTTGATGACTATTGTTCTTCATCTTTTTTAAATTGAATAATAATGTTTTGCACTGTAGCATCGATTGCGTACTCTAATTTTTCACCATTTATGAATATCTCAGTAACCCCTGTTGCACCAATTCGTAAACGTGCTCCTTTTTCTTCTGTAAGATCATAGGTTTGTGGATTAGCTTCGGTTATAATTTCTTTAAAAAATTGTTTTTCTTTTTCTACATTATAAATTTCAACCCAGGACTCTCCACCAGGGGCAACTTTTACTTCTAACTCAAACTTGTCCGCATTCGACAATTCGTAAGTAGTTGTTGTTCCTTCTGTCGTCACAACAGAAATTTGTTGTGTTACTGTTTTATTTTCTTCCTCTAATTCCTCATTTGATGAGTTTTCATTTTCTGTCTTAGATTCAGATTTTGACTCATCAGATTCATCTTCTGTTGTATTTTTATTCTCACTTTCCATCGGTTCACCTACCTCATTATAACTTACCGATGGGGATTGCACCTCATCTTGTGAATTTGCTACATTTTTATTATCCATTGATTTTGTGAAGAAATACCAGCCAATCACGATAATTGCGATAATCAATAGAGCAGTTAATATTTTTGGTAATTTATCCATAAATTTTGAAGAATCTTTGGCAACTTTTGCCCGGGACTGCGTTCTTGAAAATTGCTCACTCGTCGATACTTCATGAACGGTTGGTATTTCATGACGAAACTCTTCAAAAAGTGATTCAGGTTCTAAGTCAACAGCTTCAGCATATTGTTTAATAAAAGCTCGTACATAAAACTTACCTGGAATCGCTTCATATTTTCCTTGTTCGATTCCTGCTAGATAGCGTTTTTGAATTTTTGTAATTTCTTGTAAATCATCTAATGATAGTCCTTTGGCTTCACGAGCCTCTTTCAATCGATTTCCCAATTCTGTCAATGGTAACACCTTCCATATATTAAAAATCAAATCCAAAAAATGTGTTTTGTTTGTTTACCATTTCATATGTAATTTCTTCATCCTGATTATTTCGTAATTCAATTATATAATCAAAATCTCTTAATGAGTATTCGCCTTTTTGCACGAATAAATCCGGATGTTCAACAACTTTTATTGCTGGTAATTGCATAATCTCACGAATGAGACTCCAATGTCTCTCATTTCCTCTTTTTAACGAAACAGCTCCGTCTATTAAAAAAACAGACTCAGTATCATATTCGCCCTCAATTAGTTTATCGCGAATCGTTTGTTTTAACAATGTTGAAGAGATAAAAATCCACCTTTTATTTGCTGATACACTGGCGGCAACTAAAGATTCTGTCTTACCGACCCGCGGCATTCCTCGAATTCCGATTAATTTATGTCCTTCTTCTTTAAATATTTCACTCATAAAATCAACTAATAAACCAATTTCATCACGAACAAATCGAAAAGTCCGTTTATCTTCTTCATCTCTTTGAATATAGCGACCATGGCGTACTGCTAACCGATCTCGCAAAGTCGGTTCTCGCAATTTTATGAGTCGAATTGTTTCCATCGTCCTTAAAATTGGTTCAAGACGCTGAATTCTTTCCTTGCTCGATAAAATTAACAGCCCTCTTCTCCCACGATCTACCCCATTGATTGTAATAATATTAATTGATAGCATACCTAATAAGGAGGAGATATCCCCAAGAAGCCCGGGTCTATTTATATTAATTTCATATTCTAAATACCATACTAACTTCTTTCCCACCATCGTCACCCAATTCTTTACACATTATCACTATATTAAATAATAAATGATTTTTGGTGGTTAGGAAAGATTTAACAATCATTTTCTAGTATTTGTAATAAAAATATCATAGAATAGCAATAATTCAGAATCTAATCAATGAAAAAGAGAGGTTTCCCTCTCTATTTAGAACCGTTATTTTGTACAAGTTTAACCATCACATTTGCAATCGCCTGTTGCTCTTCTTCGTTTGCGACTGACCATAAATCAGAAAGGACCCGTTGTTGTTCATTTTTCGGATCAACATTACTTGCTAAATAATCGCCGACTTCCTGGGCTAGATTATTAATGACTTCCTGATCCAATCCTGCTTTTTGTGCTTGATGTAACTTGTCACCTAAAAAATCTTTCCATTGTTCCCAGTTATTTAAAACTCCCATTCGTATTGAACCTCCTTTTAAGTGTTCAATACTATTTTGCTTAGGAGGAGAAAAATTATACTTTTGGAAAAAATAGTTTATGTAAAGATTTTTAGTTTATGTAAAGATTTTTTAGCAATTAAACATACCATCCACCATTTACACTAATCACTTGGCCAGTGATATAAGAAGCTTTGTCAGATAATAAATATTCTACTGCATCTGCTACTTCTTCAGCTTTACCGAGTCTAGAAAGAGGAATTTCATCTATTACAATTTCTAATTCCTCTTCATCTAAATTGTTAAGCATATCTGTTTGAATCGCTCCTGGAGCAACACAGTTAACCCGAATTCCACTTGGGGCAACTTCTTTACTTAACGCCTTTGCAAAACTGATTTGCCCGCCTTTTACAGCAGAATACACCGTTTCACAAGAAGCCCCTGTTAATCCCCAAATCGAGGATACGAAACAAATAGATCCGCTTTTTTGATGAATCATTTTTGGTAATAGATTTTTAGTAATAAATATTGGTGCAGTTAAATGAACAGAAATTAAATCGTGAATTTCTTCAGGTAGCATTGTTGTTAATACTTTACTGACAGCAATACCACAATTATGCACGATACCGTGTAATTGATAAATTTGTTGTGTTAGATGCTTACAACCTTCTTCCGATCGCACATCTGCTTGGATTGGGATAAACTCTCCTTTTGGATTGATGTTTTGTAATTCATCCATCAACTCTTCAATTGATTTATTATTTTTATTGTAATGTAAATATAGGGATTGACCTTTTTCTGCAAGTTTTTTAGCAATTGCTCGGCCGATCCCACCACTTGCACCAGTAATTAAAACAAAAGACTTTTGCAATATAACTCCCCCATAAGATTTTAAAATATTTTCAAGCATAATTCTATTATAAAATACTTTTAAATTTAAAATTCAAAATTTCAGAATTAAGCTTTAGTAAATAGAAAGAGGCCGTCTTAAGTGACTGCCTCTAGAATAACGAAATTTCAATTTTTCGGCAATACTTTACATACCGTTAAACGTTCTTCGGCAATTAATGTAGTTGCCACTTTTTTTACATCGTCAAACGTAATTTCTTCTAATATCGGTACTACTCGGAATAGATCCATTTCATTAAAAGCGTAACGTGTGAATTGATTTGCAATAAATTCTGGTGAGTTTAATGCTCGTAAAAAAGTACCAATTTTATGCTTTTTAATTCTTGTAAGTGCTGACTCTGATAGATTATCATGTGTTTTTGCCTTTAATAATATTTCCTTAATCTTACTTTCTAATTTATCTGGCTCAGTTGTATCACCACCAACTAACACAAAACCAAAGCTTTCTTCTTGAGTATAATCATAGGAGAATGAATCATCAATTAATCCTTCATCGTATAAATCCCGATAATTTTCTGAACTACGACTAAATAGTAAATCAAGTAGAAGTTGTGCAGATAATTCGGTTTTGAGCATTTTATCGCCCTTTTGATTAACGAAATTACCTTTTAGACCAACCATACATTTCGGTGTTTGAACATTCATTTTCAATACTTTTTCTTTTTCCGCTACGGTCTCAGGTTCATCATCGAAATAGCGACGTATTTCTGGCTGATCGGTAAAAGGTCGAGCAGCTTGGTCAACACGAATTGTATCAATCATTTCTTTCGGATCTACTGGTCCAACGACAAATAACAACATATTACTTGGATGGTAAAAAGTATTGTAACATTCATATAATAAGTCACTCGTTATATCGGCAATCGATTCAATAGTTCCCGCAATATCAATTTTTACAGGATGGTTATGGTACATATTTTCAATTGTGCCGAAATACAAACGCCAATCCGGATTATCATTATACATTTGAATTTCTTGACCGATGATTCCCTTTTCTTTTTCGACTGTTTGTTCAGTGAAGTACGGTTGTTGAACCATATCAATTAACGTTTTTAAATTTTCATATACATTTAAAGTTGACGAAAATAAATAAGCCGTACGTGTGAATGAAGTAAACGCATTAGCAGAGGCACCTTGTTTCGTAAATTGTTGAAACACATCACCGTCTTCTTTTTCAAACATTTTATGTTCAAGAAAATGGGCAATTCCATCCGGTACTATTTTATATTCATTACTACCTAATGGGACAAAATGATTATCGACAGAACCGTATTTTGTTGTAAAAGTTATAAAAGTTTTATTAAATCCCTTTTTCGGTAGACAATATACATCAAGACCATTATCAAGTTTTTCATAATATAATTCTTCGCCCAGTTGTTTAAATTCAATTTTCTCCATTCTCACGCCTCCATTCCTGACAAAAAGTAAACCGTATCGAGTTGAACTTTTTCACCAACTTTAAGGACGTCCTCTTTTTTTACATCATTAATTTTTTCTTTCCATAATTCTTCTGTCACTTTTGCTTGACTAATCACATTATGATACATTACTTCAATATAACCACGGGACGTATCTAAAGTTTCCATCATTTGGTTTTGAATCATTGCTTTCGTTTGAACTAATTCTGCGTCGGTAAACTCTCCGTTTTTCATTGCTTGTAATTGTTTTTTAATAATAGTTAATGCTTTTTCAAAATTTTTTGTTTCGATACCAGTCATAACCATCATTAACCCTTTATGACTTTCAAGGCGACTAGCTGCATAATAAGCTAAACTAGCTTTTTCCCTAACATTTACGAATAATTTTGAATGAGGGAAACCACCGAAAAGTCCATTAAATACTTGTAATGCAAAATAATCATCATCACCATAACTAACATTGGTACGTAAGCCAATATTTAATTTTCCTTGTGCCAAATCTTGCTTTTCGATAACTACATTCTCTTTTTCTATTTTGCGTTCAGAAGTTTTTGAAATATTTTTCGGTTTACGTTCAGCAAATTGTAACTTATCGTTAACAAGGGAAACTACTTCATTTTCGTCAAAATCACCGACAATAAATAAGTCAAGTTCATCTTCTGCTAAAGATTTTTTATAGTAGTTAAATAAGTTTTTAGCATTAATTTGATCAACGTCTTCGAGATAGCCGTTGACAGGAACAGAATAAGGTTCGTTTTTACACATTTCTTGGACTAACCGTAGGTTTGCATAACGCATTTTATCATCGAAAACAGCTTGAATCCGCTGTTTTAATGTACGTTTTTCTTTTTCAACAATTTGTTCGTCAAAGCTATCGTTATTTACCGTCTTTGGATTTAATAATATCTCAGCTAAAAGTGAAATGCCCTTTTTTAATAATTGTTCATCACTTTTTAAAAATTTTTCATTCGCTAGTTCCATCGTTATAGAAATAACATGATATTCTCCCTTTTTTTGGAGATCAACATATAAAACAGCCCCATACAACTCTTCTAAGTATGTACGTAATTCCATCACACTCGGATATGTAGTCGTTCCACTTTGTAATACGTGGGGTAATAAGGCACGAATCGTTGCATCTTCTTTAGTTAATGGTGTTTTCATTTTAAAAACAATTGTATTTGTTTTATATTTTTCAGTTTTTAATAAATGTAATTTCAGACCACCATTTACGACAATTTTCTCCATTATTTTCCTCCTGTCACCATTATTAAAATAGCGTTCAAAAATATAAAAAATTGAATAACGAGTTAGAATTAGGTGCTTTAATTTAGTTATGTATAATCTATCTACTTCGTATTCATTGTATACCCGTTTATTCGAAATCATTGACATAATTATGAAAGGGCTTTTTAAAACTATGTCTATTTTCACTATACATTTGTTAGTTTCAACATTTCAAGTTTTGGTGAGTTCTATCCATAAAAAAATCTGATCCCTCGTTAACAACTTCGTTTTCATTGCTAATGAGAAATCAGATTATTTTATTTAGTCTTATCTTTGACCTTTAATATAAGGTTGGTTTAATGCTTTAGGGGCTACTGATTTACCAATGAAACCAGCAATCGCTAAAATTGTTAATACATAAGGTAAAATGTATAGATAAACAGTTGGAATGTCTTGAACAAATGGGATGCTAGTTCCAACTACACTTAAGCTTTGAGCAAAACCGAAGAAAATTGCAGCTCCCATCATACCTAATGGATTCCATTTTCCAAAAATCATCGCAGCAATCGCCATGAAGCCTTGTCCACTAATAGTAGCTGCACTATAGTCCAATGTGATTGTTTGGGAGAAGATAGCACCACCGATACCACCTAATGCTCCAGAAATCATAACACCGATATAACGCATCCGATTTACTTTGATACCCATTGTATCTGCTGCAGTCGGATGTTCACCAACAGAACGGATACGTAAACCAAACGGTGTTTTAAATAATACAAACCAGCCTAAGATTGCAGCAAGTACTGCTAAATAGGACGTAATATAAACATTTTGAAAGAATAACGGTCCAAGTACTGGAATATCTTCTAGTACAGGTATATCAAAACGAGTAATTGTCTCTTGGATATAAGGTGTTTGACCTTTTCCATCAAATATTTTTTTAACTAAAAAGACAGTTGCACCAGCAGCTAACATATTTAAAGCTGTTCCGGCAATAATTTGATCTGACCGGAAAGTTACAGAAGATACTGCAAGTAATAATGAGAAAATACTTCCAATAACCATTGCTATAATAATAGCTACCCAAGGAGTCATTCCTTTAAATGTATCAGCTAACATTAAGTTTGTAATGATACCTGTAAATGCTCCTATTTGCATAATTCCCTCTAAACCGATATTCGTTACACCAGAACGTTCCGAAAATACTGCACCTAAGCCCGTAAAAATGAGCGGAGCAGCATAGGATAAGGAAGTATAAAATACGAAGGCTATAATACCAATCAGTCCTAGTTCCTCCATATTACTTCACTCCTTTCTTTTTGGAAAACTTTTCGTACAGCCATTGGAATAAATAGGCACTTGCAACGAAGAAAATAATAATCGCAATAATAATAGTAATCATTTCGGATGGTATTTGCGCAGGTGGGTTTGGCATATTCAATGAACCGTATTTTAACGCACCAAAAAGAATTGCACCGAAGACAACCCCAATTGGATGGTTAGCTCCTAGTACGGCAACAGCAATACCTTCAAACCCGATTCCTGTAGTACTTGTTTTCGTAGCTACATATTCAAATGTACCAAGTCCTTCCATCGCTCCAGCAAGACCAGCTAAAAAGCCGGAGATTACCATTGAAATAACAATATTACGTGGTACGTTCATTCCTGCATATTTAGATGCATCCTGGTTAAAACCAACCGCTTTTAACTCATAACCAAGTTTTGTTTTTTGTAAAATGAAATAAATAATAATTACAGCTAAAATTGCAATAAAAATTCCCCCGTGCATTCGAGAATACATCGTAATTTCTTCAAAGAAAGGAATACGTAATGATGCAGTTTCAGCAATCCGATCCGTTGTATCCTTACCAGCAATTCCACGAATTAATGCGTTTGTTACGTGCAATGCTACATAGTTTAACATAATCGTAACAACAACTTCGTTAACCCCTAGGCGAGCTTTTAAAATACCAGGAATAAATGCCCATAAAGCACCGGCTAGTCCCGCAACAAGAATTGCAAACGGGATATGAAGAACTGCTGGCATATCAAATGAAAGACCGACCCAAACGGCAGCGAACCAACCAACTATTAATTGTCCTTCAACCCCGATATTAAATAAACCTGTTTTAAACGCAAAGGCAACCGCTAAACCTGCCAATATGTAAGGTGTAATTTGTCGGACGGTTTCACCCATTACGTAAGGATCACCAAAAATCCCTTCCCATAATTGTGTATATCCAACGACTGGATCATATCCACTTACCATCATAATTATGGCACCAACAATTAAGCCGAGCACAATCGCTAAAACTGGAATTAATAACGAAATCAAACGCTTTTTATTCAATTTATTCACCTTCTTTCATAGATGGAGAATTTTTATCTCCGTCCACTTCATTGTTTTTCTTATTAATTTTTTGACCTGCCATTAGAAGTCCAAGTTCTTCTTCTGTTGTTTCCTTAGGATCAACGATATCAATGATTTGACCTTCGAAAATTACCGCAATTCGGTCACTAACATCCATAACTTCATCCAACTCAAAGGAAACGAGCAATACTGCTTTACCGTTATCTCTTTGTTCAATTAAGCGCTTATGAATAAATTCAATCGCACCAACATCAAGTCCGCGAGTCGGTTGAGCTGCAATTAGTAAGTCAGGATCTCTTTCAATTTCTCGTCCGATAATAATTTTTTGTTGGTTACCACCGGAAAGAGCACGAGCAGGAGTATACTCGCTTTGCGTACGAATATCATATTGTTCTATTAATTCACGTGCTTTCGAATAAATTTCTTTATGGTTCAGTACGCCCATATTTGAGAATGGTTTTTTATAGTACGTTTGTAACGCGACGTTTTCACCAACCGTAAAATTAAGAACAAGTCCATGGCGATGGCGGTCTTGTGGTATATGACCGACACCTGATTCTGTCACTTTACGTGGTCTCATATTTGTAATATCTTTTCCATTTAATTTAATTGTGCCACTTTCTGATCTACGAAGTCCTGTAATCGCCTCAATTAGTTCTGTTTGACCATTTCCGTCAACACCGGCAATACCTAAGATTTCACCACGACGAACTTCAAGATTAAGCTTGTTTACTTTTTCAGTACCACGATAATCTTTAACAACTAAATCATTTATCGATAGTACAGGTTCCTTTGGATTTGCTGGTGTTTTTTCTGTAGTAAAAACAACATCACGACCGACCATTAAACTAGCTAATTCTGTCGGATTTGTATCAGAAACATTTAACGTTTTGATTCCTTTACCACGACGAATTACTGTTACGCGATCGGCAACTTCCATAATTTCTTTTAATTTATGGGTAATTAAAATAATTGATTTACCCTCTTGAACTAATCGTTTCATAATTTCAATCAATTCAGAAATTTCTTGAGGTGTCAATGCAGCCGTAGGTTCGTCAAAAATTAAAATATCTGCACCACGATATAAAGTTTTTAAAATTTCAACACGTTGTTGCATACCAACAGATATATCTTCGACCATTGCATACGGATCAACATCTAAACCATACAAATTCGACAACTGCTTAATCTCTTCAGCAGCTTCTTTAATATTGATTCTTCCGCCTTTTGTTGGTTCTTTACCTAAAATAATATTTTCTGTCACACTAAATGTATCCACAAGCATGAAGTGTTGGTGGACCATCCCAATACCTAAGTCATTGGCAACGTTAGGGTCTGAAATTTCAACTCGTTTTCCTTTTACTCTAATTTCTCCCCCGTCAGGTTGATAAAGTCCAAATAAAACGTTCATTAAGGTTGATTTCCCAGCACCATTTTCACCTAGTAGTGCATGAATCTCCCCTTTTTTCAATTGCAAAGTGATATTGTCATTCGCAACGAAATTGCCGAATACTTTCGTAATATTCAACATCTCTATTACATATTCCACATCGGTACCCCCCACTCTAATCCTCAATATGTATGGTTAGATATTATTCTTATAATTATAAATTTTATGGTGCGAAAAAATTACCCATAAAAACTTTACCAAAAAAAACAAAAAATAGATACTTTTTTGTTAAAAAAGAACGTTATTTGTCAAAAATTGCAAACAAAATTTTTTCCAGAATAATCTGAAAATAAAGTATAAAAAATAATGTGCGAAAAGACACACATAAAAAAATAAACTTAAATAAATTTACTTTTTTATGTGCCACTTTGTAAAGATTGAGGATACAGCATTTGCCGTATCCCCTTTTTTTGATTTTAATTAATAATTATTGGTTTAAAAACTGTTCTAATTCAGTTTTGTTTCCAGGTGGTGTAATTTCACCGTTACGAATTTTATCTTCATAATCTTTAACGGCATCTAAAGTTTCTTGAGACATATTGTCACCAGTTGTTGCTAAACTAACACCATCTTCTGCAAGACCATATGTTGATAATTCTCCACCTGGGAAGTTACCTTCTTTTGATTTTATAATAATATCTTGTACAGCAACGTCTACACGTTTCATTGCAGATGTTAATGTAACGTTATGGTCACCAACTTGACCTTCTTCGTATTGGTCACTATCTACACCAATAACCCAAATGTTAGCTTCAGGATTTTGTTCTTTTCTTTCTTTTGCTTCAGCAAATACACCATTACCTGAACCACCAGCAGCGTGGAAGATGATATCAGCACCAGCTGTATACATTTGGTTAGCAATTTGTTTTTACACTAATTTAAAAATCGATAAGTAAAATTATTCTATTTAATTTCACAATAATATATTATCCCAAAATTATCATTATTTCTGAATATTGTATTGGTAGAAATTTTGTTATTTCAAAAAAGTTTATACTAGTTTATATGCTTTTTAATTCTTCATCATCTGGCTTCGGAATCAATACTTGTCGCGGTTTACTACCTTCATACGGACCGACGATTCCCCGTTTTTCCATCTCATCAATGAGTCGGGCTGCTCGAGTATAACCGATTCGAAATCTCCGTTGTAACATAGATACTGAGGCCGTTTGTAATTCAGCAACTAATTGTACCGCGTCTTCATATAATTCATCATCAACTTCATCCACCGCGTCCGATGTATCATCAGGAATCATTTCTTCTTGATATTGTGCTTGTTGTTGTTCCGTCACAAATTTAACGATTTCCTCAACTTCTTCATCGGATAAAAAAGCACCTTGTATTCGAACTGGTTTCGATCTACCAGCAGGAAGGAAGAGCATATCACCACGACCGAGTAATTTTTCCGCTCCACCCATATCAAGTATTGTTCTTGAATCTGTTTGTGAACTAACGGCAAAAGCAATTCGCGAAGGAATATTCGCTTTAATTACCCCTGTAATAACGTCGACAGATGGTCTTTGTGTTGCAATAATTAAATGAATACCAGCTGCACGAGCCATTTGCGCAAGTCTCGTAATAGCATCTTCTACATCAGAAGGTGCAACCATCATTAGGTCGGCTAATTCATCAACAATAACAACGATAAACGGTAACAACGGATGTTTTTCTCCTGTTGCAGCATTGTATTTACGAACATATTCGTTATAACCTTCAATATTTCTAGTTCCTGACTCCGAGAACAATTCATAGCGACGCTCCATCTCACTAACAACTTTTTTCAATGCCTGTGAGGCTTTTTTTGGATTTGTTACAACTGGAGCTAATAAATGCGGCACACCATTGTATACATTAAGTTCAACCATTTTCGGATCAATCATCATCATTTTTACTTCATGCGGTTTTGTACGCATTAATATGCTCGTAATAATACCGTTAACACAAACACTTTTCCCTGACCCGGTTGCTCCAGCAATTAATAAATGGGGCATTTTATTTAATTCCGCTAATACAGCATCACCAGTAATATCCCGCCCTAAACCAATCAAGAGTTTTTTATCAAGTCGATCGAAACTTCCCTCTAGTACTTCTCGCAAAGTAACAACAGCAATTTCCGAATTTGGTACTTCAATTCCAATCGCAGATTTTCCTGGAATTGGCGCTTCCATACGAATATCTTTGGCAGCTAAAGCTAAGGCTATATCATCTTGTAAACTAACGATTTTACTTACCTTAACGCCTACGTCAGGGTGGACTTCATATTTTGTTACTGCTGGACCGATATGAACTTGGGTCACACGGGCTTTTACACCGAAACTTTGGAATGTCCGCTCTAATTTTGCAGCATTCGCATGAACTAATTCATACTCCCCACTTTGGTCTGTTTGTCTTGGCAATTTTAATAGAGAAATAGGAGGTAGCTGATAATCAACATTTTCCACCTCTGAAAAATTCATCGGCATCGGTTCTGTATCTCCATCATCAGCTTCCTTCTCCTCCTCAATAATTGGCTCAATTTCTTCAACTTCCACTTCTCGCTTCGTTCTCTCAGCAAAGTTAGAAATAATTGGCTCATCAATTACGTCTTCATCGTAACTGTCTGTATCGAACTGTTCTGTTTCAATCGGAGTTTCTTCTTTTTTCTTTTCCTCTTCTACTAAACGTTCTTCACGTTTCTCTTTCCATTTTTGTACGTCACCTTTAATTTCACTCGTTGTTTTAATTAAAAATGATTTTGTCTTATCAATCGTCTTATGTAAAAATTCACTAAAGGATTTTCCTGTAAGAAGAAGTAAGCCAACTATAATGGCTACATAAGCAAACATTTTTGCACCGGTAAAATCAAACAACACAAACAGTAGTGCAAAAGAAATAGCACCAATCATTCCGCCACCTAAATCGACGGTTGAGCTTTGACTTAATAAGTCATCCCAAAACAATTCCCAAGTGTTTTTTATTACACTTGGACTTTGTAACACGCCTTGATTTACTAATGGATTAAACAATGCAATATGAGTTAATAGTAATATTGCGATAAAAATAGTATAAATACCTACGAGCCGTCGATTTGAAAACTTTGGCCATTCCCGTTTCCAAATTAAGAACACACTTAAAACAATTAAACCTAACGGTAAAATAATATACCATTCACCAGCTAGAAACCTGAAAAAGTGGACAAGGCCCCTTCCTACTAAACCTAAATTTAAAATTGCAATAATTGATAAAGCTAGTAATATGAGTGAACCAGCTTCAAATTTTATCGTTTGTTTTAATTTTGCTTGGCTCTTCGTTCTTCTTTTTTTTCTTTTTACCATATGGATCACCCAAACTTTCTAATCAAAAGAATAAGGCTGTCTACAGCGCATGATTAAACTAGACCCTGTTGGACAGCCTCTTTTCGTTATTATATCATAATAGACTTTTTTAGTAATAATTAACATAAAAACATGTAAAATCTTTTTACCACATGCGTAATGTAGCACCTGGGTAAATATCAGAATGCAAAAAATGATTGGGATTCGTGCTCATTATTTTTGTTACTTGCCATACTTCATTGTTTAGGGGTTGAGCTGCAACGGGAATTCCTGCGTACATAAAGATTTGTTCACTCGTTTCTTCAGAAACTTCAGCTGATTGAAAAATTAGTTCTCCGGGTACGATTGTATGTAAAATCATTGCACAAGCCTCCCCCCATCTTCACTTTTCTTTTTCAATTCAATTAATTCATTTAATTTTTTCATTGCTTCACCGATGCCACCAACTTCATCTATTAATCCATATTTAACTGCATCTGTTCCAACAACATTTGTCCCGATATCTCTAGTTAAATTTCCTTTAGCAAACATTAAATCTTTGAACGTCTCTTCAGGAATTTTCGAATGTTTTGTAACAAAGGAAATGACACGATCTTGCATTTTATCCATATATTCAAAGGTTTGCGGAACACCAATTACTAGGCCGGTTAATCGTATCGGGTGAATTGTCATTGTTGCCGTTTCTGCTATAAAACTATAATCACAACTAACGGCAATTGGTACACCTATAGAATGTCCTCCACCAAGAACAATGGATACAGTTGGTTTGGATAGTGATGCTAACATTTCAGAAATGGCTAGTCCTGCTTCAACATCTCCACCAACTGTATTTAATACGACGAGTAGTCCTTCAATATTTGGGTTTTGTTCAATTGCGACGATTTGCGGGATAACATGTTCATATTTCGTTGTTTTATTTTGCGGAGGTAATTGCATATGTCCTTCAATTTGACCAATAATAGTTAAACAATGAATATTAGTATCTTTCGTCATCTGTGGTGTATTTGTTTGACCGAGTTGCTGAATTTTTTCAAGTAATGGACTTGCTGATTTTTGTTCGTCCTTTTGTGGTAATTCTTGTTTATTTTTATTATCGCTCATAACAAAAAAACTCCTTCCAAACATGATATTTTTATTATGAACGAGAAAAAATATTTCATGCTTTGGAAGGAGTACTGTTTATTTATATTTCCATAATTATTGGAATAATCATCGGACGACGTTTTGTTTGATTGAATAGGAAACCGTTTAATGAATCACGAATTTCTTGTTTCACATTTGACCATTCGAAAAATTGTCCGCGTAAATTTCTTTCCACGATTTCTCGTATGAGTTTTGTAGCTTGTCCTATTAGTTCCTCAGACTCTCGTACATAGACAAACCCCCGGGAGATAATCTCTGGTCCAGATGCAATTTTCTTTTCATTTCGGTTAATCGTTACAACAACGATAAAGATACCGTCTTGTGAAAGCATTTTGCGATCGCGGAGAACAATATTACCAACATCTCCGACACCACTACCGTCGATTAAAATATTTCCTGCTGTAACACGTCCATTACCACGAATTTTTTGTTCCGTTATTTCAACTACATCCCCTTTTCCAGGAATGAAAATGTTTTCTTTTGGTATGCCCATATGTTCAGCAATTTGTGCATGGCTAACGAGCATTTTATACTCCCCATGAATTGGGATAAAGAATTTAGGTTTCATTAAATTAATCATTAACTTTAACTCTTCGCGCCTTCCGTGACCACTGACATGAACACGTTTACCACTAATGACATTGGCACCAGCACGATAAAGCATATCTACAGTTCGGATTAAAAATTTCTCTCCACCACGATGAGGAGAAGCCGCAATTATAACTGTATCACCTTTTTGTATTTGTATTTGATTGTACGGTTTTTTAACCATGTTTTGTAACGCTTCAAGCGGTTCTCCTTGGTGACCGGTCATTAAAATTACTACTTCATCTTCAGCATACTCACTCAGTTTTCCTGCCGGAATGATTAAATCTTCTGGTACTTTTATATATCTATGCTTCGTTGCGACTTGAAAAACATTTTGTAACGTTCTTCCAATTATTGCTACTTTTCGTTCAGAATGATGTGAAACATTAATTAGTCTTTGAATTGCATTGATTTGTGACGCATAACATGCAAATATAATCCGTCCTTTAGCTCGTTTAAAAACATCATCAAGTTCTTTAGCAATCGTAATTTCTGAAGGTGTATAACCTTCTTTTTCAGATTCAGTGCTATCTGATAATAAACAAAGTACCCCTCGGTCACCAATTTTTGCCATTTTACTAATATGAGCCCTATATAAAGGATCAGCACTTTGGTCAAACTTAAAATCACCGGTATATACTATATGACCGTGTTTCGTTTCAATACAAATACCGACAGAATCTGGAATACTGTGGTTCACATGGAAGAAGGAAATATTTGCATGTTCAAATTTTAATCTCGTATTTTCCTTAACTTCACGAAAATCAATTTCCATTGATAAGCCCTGTTCCCTTAGTTTAACTTTTGTTAATGCTAAGGTCAGTTTTGTTCCATAAACAGGGACGGTGATATTTTTTAAAATGTATGCGATTGCTCCAGTATGATCTTCATGGCCATGGGATAAAAATATTCCACGAATACGATGTTTATTTTCGACTAAATAAGAAAAGTCAGGAATAACGATATCGATGCCAAACATTTCATCTTCGGGAAACATGAGTCCTGCATCAATGACAAATAAATCATCATTGACTTCTACCACATACATATTCTTTCCTAGTTCGCCGACTCCCCCTAAACAAATGACTTTAATTGATTGTGATATTTCATTTCCCAAGTAAAACATCCTCCTGTAACTAATAAAATTTATCTCTCGCATGAGTATGTCCATAAGGTTAAAATTTGTAAATTTCTTTTTGGATTAAATATTTGTTGGCGGACACGCATCCAGTGGCACGGCCTTATCCTCCTCGTCGCTAACGCTCCTGCGGGGTCTTCGGCTAGTGCTTGTCCCGCTGGATTCTGAATATACTTCACTGATTCTGCACCGCAGGAAAAATGTGAAACACTCTGAGCTCACTTCTGAGAATTTATATCGCACGCAAAAAAGCGATTTGCTTTTTTAAGGATTTTTGCGAGTCGACGCCAACTTCACTTTTAAACTACTACTTTTTAGACATTGGACAAACCCAAACGCAAATAATCATGGGATTAAAAGGAAAAGTAAGAACAAATATTTATAATAAAATTTAAATTTTTAAAGTCATAAATTATTTATATTATAACGGTTTCAACTTGCCGTTTCTAAATTATGTATATGACTATTATTAAGCCTTTTATTAAAAGGTTTGTCAACTATCTTTACTACAAATTTCACTTTTTTTAATAACGGTTTCAAAAAGTGTTTTAATTATTAATAAAAACGGCTATTCCACATCATCTTGTATGACTATGCGGAACAGCCTTCAACATATTTAATCTAAAGTTTTAAGGAGGTCTGTTAAATCATTTCTTTCATTTTCACTTAATGGTACTAAAGGTAAACGAACAGGACCAACATTCATTCCTTTAATTTGTAAAGCCGTTTTTACTGGTACTGGACTTGGTGCTTTGAATAGTCCTTTCATGATAGGTAATAATTTTTGATGCAATTTCGCAGCTTTAACATGATCACCTGCGAGAAATGCTTGAATCATATCTTGCATTTCATTCCCAATGATATGGGAGGCAACAGATACTACACCCGTTCCACCAATTGCTAAAATAGGAAGGGTAAAGCCATCATCTCCACTATATAATTCGAAGTCATCTGGCGTGTTGGCAATAATCTCAGTCATTTGATCTAAGTTTCCACCCGCTTCTTTGATGGCTTTAATATTAGGGATTTCACTTAAACGAATAACCGTATCAGGTTCCATATTAACAACTGAACGACCAGGAATATTATATAACATAACTGGTAAACTTGTACTTTCTGCTACAGTTTTGAAATGTTGATATAATCCTTCTTGATTAGGTTTATTATAGTAAGGTGCTACTAGTAAAATACCATCCACACCAATTTCTTCTGCTTTTTTCGTTAAGTCAACAGATTCTTTTGTATTATAGTTACCTGTACCTGCAATAATTGGAACCCGTTTGTTTACAACTTTTACAGTATGTTGAAATAACGCAATCTTTTCTTCTTTTGAAAGAGTTGGTGATTCTCCCGTCGTACCAGATACCACTAAAGCATCCGTACCGTTATTTAATAAGTATTCAATTAACTGTGTTGTTTTTTGAAAATCGACATTCCCTTTTTCATCAAAGGGTGTCACCATGGCAGTAACTATTCTTCCGAATAAAGCCATCTTTATCACTCCTTAAATCTTTTTAAAAATGAACTATGTTCATCAATGGAAAAAGCATCCATTTCAACATCCTCTAAGTGGAAGGCATCATGTAATGCGTTCACTGCTCTTTCCAAATCATCTTGTTTAACTAAAACCCAAATCGTTGTATAACTGTCTGCCGATTGTAAAATACGAATCCCTTGTTCTGAAAGTGCAGAAACAATTTTAGAGGCAACGCCTGGAACACCAGTTATTCCAGCACCAACAACTGATACTTTTGCACAATTTTTTTCTAGGTTTGGTTCATAGCCTTTTTCTTTAAGGATTTTTTCAGCTTTTTCCGCTAGATGATCCTTAACGGTGTATACAACATTATTAGGCGAAATATTGATAAAGTCGACAGAAATTTGTTCATTTGCCATTGCCCGGAAGACTTCTTCTTGCATATCCATCTGACCTTTTTTGGCTGCGACATTAATTTGAGTCACACCTGAGACATGAGCAATACCAGTTACTAACCGCTCTTTAACATCCATTCCTTGTTGCAGATGAGATAATTTAGTAACAAGCGTACCCGGAGTATCAGAATACGTTGACCTTACATAAATCGGAACATCTGCTTGCATCGCAATTTCAACTGCTCGTGGATGGATTACTTTTGCACCTTGATAGGCTAAATTACTAATTTCATTATATGTTACAACAGATAAAGGACGAGCCTTATTTGTAATTCTTGGATCGGCAGTCATGACCCCTTCTACATCAGTAAAAATATCGATCCATTCAGCTTTTAATGCAGCACCTAATGCAGCTGCAGAAGTATCGCTTCCACCTCTACCTAGAGTTGTGATTTCACCGCTTTCTGTAGCCCCTTGGAATCCAGCAACGACAATTGCATCCTGAGTTTCTAATGCTTTTAAAATTCGACTAGGGTCAATTTTTAATATTTTTGCATTGGTAAAATCATCATTTGTCTTAAATCCAGCTTGAGCGCCTGTAAATGCGGATGCTTTTATCCCATTTTGAAGTAACATATTTGTAAATACTACTGCGGATATAATTTCACCACAAGACATTAATAAATCTTGTTCTCTTTTTTCTATCTTCGTTGCATTTCCATCTACTAGACTTAGTAACGTATCTGTAGAATAGGGATCGCCCAGTCTTCCCATTGCTGAGACAACTATAATGGTTTTATAGCCAGAATCTATTGCTTTTTTTATATGATGTAAAGCATGACGTCTATTTTCTTCCGTTCTGACTGACGTCCCTCCAAATTTTTGTACAATAATTTTATCCATAAAACACCTCATAAATCATTCTCAATAAGAGATGATATAACATTTATTGCAATTATTTGCTAACAATTCTTTGCTCAATTAAACTTTCAGCTATCTGAACAGAGTTTAATGCTGCTCCTTTTAATAAGTTATCAGAAACAACCCACATATGGAAACCTTTATCTTCGTCTAAATCTTTACGAATTCTGCCGACAAATACTCCTTCTTTACCAGCAGCAGTAGTTGCTAACGGATAAATTTGTTCATTTGGATTGTCTTCTAAAACAACTCCCGGCGATGAAGCAAGTATATTTTGAATTTCAGCTACATCAACGTTTTCTTTTTCAACTTCGAAGTAAACGGACTCAGAATGCCCAGTTGCTACAGGAATACGTACACATGTCGCAGATACTTTTAGCTCTGGTAAATGCATAATTTTTTTCGTTTCATTGATCATTTTCATTTCCTCGAATGTAAAGCCGTTGTCTTGGAAAAGATCAATTTGTGGAATTGCGTTGAAGGCAATTTGATAATGTTTTTTATCAGCTTTAACCGGTAAAATTTCCGGTTTTACTTCTTTACCTTCTAATATATCTTTCGTTTGGCGATTTAATTCTTCAACAGCTTGGAATCCAGCACCACTTACTGCTTGGTAAGTAGATACAATTACACGGTTAAGTCCCAATTTTTGGCGAATTGGTTCTAATGCAACAACCATTTGAATTGTAGAGCAGTTAGGATTTGCGATAATTCCTTTATGATTATTTAAGTCTTCAGCATTTACTTCTGGAACAACTAATGGAACTTCTGGGTCCATACGATAAGCACTAGTATTATCGATAACAATTGCACCACGTTTAACTGCTTCAGGAGCTAATTGTTTCGAAATACTTCCACCTGCAGAAAATAATGCAATATCCACACCTTCAAAACTTTCAGGCTTGGCCTCTTCTACAACAATAGTTTCTCCTTTATATTGAATCTTTTTACCAGCTGAACGGGAAGAAGAAAGTAATGTTAATTTTTCAATTGGAAAATTTCTAGCTTCTAATACTTTTATCATTTGTGTTCCTACTGCACCTGTTGCGCCAACAACTGCAACATGAAATCCACTATTAGTCAATGTCAAAACCCCTTCCACATATATGAAACTTTTTAAAAAAGAGGAAATCGGACAAATGAATCCGATCCTCTTATTTTCATTGCTCATTACTACTTTTAATTTAACTTTTATTTTACCATACTCTACAAAAATATAAATATACTTTCTAAAAAACATTTTAAAGGAGCATTTATGATAATTCTATTAGAAATAACTTTTATTTATTATACCGCTCAATTAATACAGGCTGAAATTGTCGATGTTCTAATGCTGCTTCTATTGTTGGAATTAATTGGTCCATATCTGCAACCATTGATTTCGGTTTTTTCATTGGATCATCTTGACCGAACGGAATAAAGAATATATCTTTCGCAGCCATTAAACGCATTAAATTAACACCGTTTAAACCTAGGGCATCGTTAGTTGAGATTCCAAGCACAACAGGTCGATGATTTCTCATTGTTGCTTTTGCTGCCATAAGAACTGGTGAATCGGTAATGGCATTAGCTAATTTACTCATAGATGCACCTGTAAGTGGTGCAATAACCATACAATCTAAAGGATTTCGTGGTCCTAATGGCTCAGTTGCAACAATCGAATCTAACACTCTTTTACCTGTTATTTGCTCAACTTTTTCAATCCAGTCTTTCCCTTTTCCAAAACGGGTAGTCGTATTTTTAACAGTATGGGTAACAATTGGAACGACTTCCGCACCGACTTCAACAAGTTTTTCAATTTGTGGAACTACCTCTTCATACGTACAATGGGAACCGGTGATTCCGAATCCAATTCGTTTTCCTTCCACTTTCATCTTTATGATGACTCCTTCCTTTTCATTAAATCTTCACTCATTAATTCAGCCAAAACATTAGCTAAAATTTGACCAGCTGTTTTGGGAGCAACGATCCCTGGTAAACTCGGGGTAAGTATTGCTTTAATTCCTCTTTTTTCTGCATAACGAAAATCTGTTCCACCAGGTTTGGAGGCAATGTCGATAATGAGCGTATGATGGGGCATTTTTGATATAACACTGGCAGTGACAATTAAATGTGGGATCGTATTAATGACAATATCGGCATCTTTTACAACTTGTTCTAAATCTTTTATATGAAACGATTCTAGACCCATCTCTTCAGTTCTCGCGATGTGTTCCTTTCGCCTTGCTCCAACATGCACTTTTGCACCTAAAGCATGGAACACACGGGAAATTGTCATTCCATTTCGACCTAACCCTAAAACTACTGTTTTTGAACCGTGAATTGTAAAATCTGTATGTTGAATTACCATCATTAGTACACCTTCAATAGTTGGAATCGAATTGTAAATGGCTACATCATCACGTTCGAATAATAACTCTAATTTACGATTTGATTTTTTTACAATTTCATCTAGATAAGCATTGGAAATCCCAGAATAAATTGTACAATGTGGTGGTGTTTTACTTAAAATTTCTTCTGTTAACACAACCTTTTCATTGGAGAATATAGTTTCTACTTCCCCGTTTAAATTCGTTCCAGCGACAGGCAAAATAATCCCATCAAATTCCTCTAAATTCATATTATTAAGCTTTTCTTTGACGGCACCAGTAAAGGAATGGTCTAATTGTTCAAATCCAACTAAATATAATTTGACATCGAGTTCGTTCAGTTTTCGAATGATTTCAATCTGTCTTGCATCTCCTCCAATGACCGCGATCTGTAAACCTGTTAACATTTATATATTCCACCTTCTTTGATGCTGTTTTAACGAATTTTACATAGTATTCTTTGCTATACTATGAAATTTCTTGGGTTTTGTGATTGTTTAATTTTTAACTTAAGCCTAACTAATGAACAAAAAATTAAGCCTGACTCCCTTAAATATCTGAATTGATATTTAAGGGAGTCAGACTTAATCTTAATCGTTTATTTTTAATCCTCCTCAAGCTCCTCATCTGGAAAGTCAATAATGATCATATCCGTTCCAATTTTTTTAATATATTTCCATGGCACACGAATTTCTCCACTACTTTTACGAAATTGAAACCATTTTCCTGTAGGAATGATTAAGGCAACAATTTGTCCAGTATGCTCGTTTATTTCTAAATCAGTTTGACCTAACACACCTAATCGTTCTGCTTTTTTTATATCGACAATTTCTTTTCCTCCTAATTCACTTAACCTCAATTATCTCACCCTTTCCTGTCCTTCTTTTTATAATGTATTAAGGAAGTTCGCATTTTAGAATTATGAACAAAGAAAAATGCAGACTACATTTAGTCTGCATCTACATTGTTATTATTTTATTGTAATGCTTTCGGTAGTTTTCCGTTAGGACTGATTAATGATAGTGAAAAGTCTTTCGTAAAAATTCGTTCTGCCATACGATTTACATCTTCTTTAGTAATTGCATCTATAAGTTCAATTATTTCATCCGGCGTACGATGTTTACCTAATAATAATTCGTTTTTCCCATTTCGACTCATTCGACTATTCGTGCCTTCAAGTCCTAACATTAGATTTCCTTTTAATTGTTCCTTCGTATTTTTCAACTCTTTATCTGTTACTCCCTTTTCAACAAAAGTTTCGAGGGTTTGTTGAATTGTATCATAGAGTAAGTCTAGTTGATCCGCACCAGTTCCTCCGTATATGGCAACAATGCCGCTATCTTCATAGGATGAATGATAGGAATATACTGAATAAGCTAGTCCTCTTTGTTCTCGAACTTCTTGGAACAATCTACTACTCATACTGCCCCCTAAAATATTGTTCGAAATTATTAAATCATAAATATCTTCACTACCAACTGATAATCCTTCAAAACCTAGGCAAAGATGGACTTGCTCCGTATCTTTTTTTCTTGTTAACCAGTTTTTATTAAATACAGGTTTTGATTTGTTCGCTTCTAATCTTTCTCCTTGGTAGGAGCCAAAAATGTTTTCAATTTCCTCAATAAATGATTCTGATACATTCCCTGCAACAGAAATTACAACATTGTCAGGTGTATATGTATGTTGGATATATTGTTTCAACATTTCATCAGTAAACGATTTAAGTGTTTTTTCAGTTCCTAAAATCGGATAGCCTAAAGGGTGATTAGCATAAATGGCTTTACTTAATAAATCATGAACAATATCATCTGGAGTATCTTCATACATTTTTATTTCTTCAAGCACTACATTTTTTTCCTTTTCTAACTCTCGTTCATCAAAAACAGAGTTGAAAAACATGTCCGATAAGACTTCTAATGCATAAGAAGCATGTGTATCTAATACTTTCGCATAATAACATGTATATTCTTTTGATGTAAAAGCATTTACTTGCCCACCGATTGAATCAAAGCTTTCTGCAATTTCTCTTGCGGAACGAGTTTTTGTACCTTTGAAAAACATATGTTCAATAAAATGAGAAATACCATTTAATTCTGGGCTTTCATGACGTGACCCGTTTTTAACCCAGATTCCGATAGCTACTGATCGTAATATTGGCATTTCTTCTAAAACAATGCGAACTCCATTTTTGCAAGTATATTTTTTAATCAAGAAAATTTCCTCCTAATGTTGTTTTCTTTCATGCCTCGAATAATACATATTATTTATTATTCATTCTTTTTTCATCCAAAAGATTGGTAACCGTTCCTAATCGATAACCTTCGTCTTTTATTTTTGTTAATAATGTATCCAGAGCTTTAGTCGTTGATTCAGTTGGATGAGCAAGAATAATCGCACCATTATGAAGTTGTTTTGTAACTCGGTGAATTAATGTTTGTGGAGTAGGATTTTTCCAATCAATTGTATCAATTGTCCACATGATTGTTTGCATGTTCATATCATCAGCAATTTGTACAACTTGATCATTATAGCTCCCACTTGGTGGAGCAAACAGCTTCGGTGTTTTCCCTATTGTAGCTTGGATAATTTCATTGGTATCAAGTAATTGCTTTTTTATCTTCTCAGCACTTAATTGTTTCATATCCGGATGGGAATAGGAATGATTACCGATTTCATGTCCACCTTCATAAATCATTTTTACAAATTCTGGATTTTCTTTTGCCCATCTACCCTCGATAAAAAAAGTAGCATATACATTATGCTTTTTCAACGTAGCTAAAATGGGTGATAGAAATTCATTCCCCCACGCTACATTTATCGTAAGTGCAATCATTGGTTTATCAGGATGTCCTCGGAATATTGGTGCGGGAGGTAAATCCTTCAAATGAATTTTTGGTTGTACTTGTTCAAATACAAGTTCATTTTTAATAAAAACACCATCATCCTTCATATTTTCAAAAGATGCTTTAATATCTACTTTTAAACCATTGTAGCCTGGCATTTTTTTCCATACCTTGTCAATTTTAGCATCTTGTGCTGGAATTTCAAACTCAGAAGCTTTTTGTTCAATCTCTACTAAAAGACTATCTTTACTAGCAGAGGCTGTTACCGCATCCGATTTTAATTTTTCAACGTATTTGTCTGTAAATGAATTTTGAACAATAAAAAAGGCAAAAATTGGAATAATGATAAATAGTGCAATGCGCAAAAAAGGAAACTTTTTCATAAACATTCCTCCTTACAACATATTATGTAAGGAACGGACAAGTTAGAACGTTTATGAAAAAGACCTAGTTTGTTAGATTTTTCACAAATATGTATTGAATATTAAAAAGGGACCTTACTCAATTGAGAAAGTCCTGTTGTTATGTATTTAATGGGGGAGATCCAGAAGGATTGCCCCATTTCAAAGTCTTCTATTCCGGCCTTATTCTTATGAATAATGACTTGTGGAATTTATCATCTATTGATTATTCTGTTTTTGTTCTCTTAATACTGCTTTACGAGATAAATTAATACGTCCTTGTTTATCAATTTCAGTAACTTTAACTAAAATTTCATCACCGATTGATACTACATCTTCAACTTTGCCTACACGTTCTTCTGCAAGTTCTGAAATGTGGACAAGTCCATCTTTACCAGCAAATAGTTCTACAAACGCACCGAATTTTTCAATACGTTTTACTTTACCTAGGTACATTTGTCCAACTTCAACTTCGCGAACGATGTTTTCAATAATTTTTTGTGCTTTATCATTTGCTTCTTGATCTGGTGAAGAAATATATACTGTACCGTCTTGTTCAATATCAATTTTTACGCCGGTTTCTTCAATAATCTTTTTAACATTTTTACCACTTGGTCCAATAACATCACCGATTTTTTCTGGTTTAATATGCATAGATGTGATTTTCGGTGCATAAACTGAAAGTTGTTTACGTGGTTCACTAATTGTAGATAGCATATGTTCTAAGATTTCTGCCCGACCTTTTTTCGCTTGTTCTAAAGCTTCTTTAATAATTTCTTTTGTAATACCTTCAATTTTAATATCCATTTGTAAGGCAGTAATACCTTTAGATGTACCTGCAACTTTAAAGTCCATATCACCTAAATGGTCTTCCATACCTTGGATATCCGATAAAATTGTATAATGTTCACCTGACATTACAAGTCCCATTGCAATCCCTGATACAGGAGCTTTAATTGGAACACCAGCGTCCATTAATGCAAGGGTTGACCCACAAATACTTGCCTGTGAAGATGAACCATTAGACTCTAAAACTTCCGATACGAGACGTATTGTATATGGAAATTCCTTTTCGGATGGAATAATTGGTTCTAATGCTCGTTCACCTAACGCACCGTGACCAATTTCTCTTCGCCCTGGAGAACCCATACGTCCTGTTTCACCAACGGAAAATGGTGGGAAATTATAATGGTGCATAAAACGTTTCGATTCTTCAAGTCCGATACCATCTAAGATTTGTACATCACCTAATGCACCAAGTGTACACACACTTAAAGCTTGTGTTTGTCCACGAGTAAATAATCCTGAACCATGGGCACGTGGTAAAATACCGACACTTGATGAAAGTGGTCGAATTTCATCAGCTTGTCGACCATCTGGACGAATTTTCTCTACTGTGATTAGACGACGTACTTCTTCTTTCACAATTTTATCAAGTACATTTTGTACATGTTTCATTGTTTCTTCGTCTGCTTCTTGTTCTTCATATTTCGCAACAACTTTTTCCTTCACAGCATTAATCGCATCTTCTCGTGCATGCTTTTCTTTAACTTGAATGGCTTCGATCATTTCTTTTTCACAAATTTGTCGAACTGCCGTTTCAATGTCAGCATCAATTTCAAATAATTTAACTTCCATTTTTTCTTTTCCAACAGCTTGAACAATTTCCTCTTGGAAAGCAATTAAACGTTTAATTTCCTCATGGGCAAACATAATTGCATCTAACATCGTTTCTTCTGATACTTCATTTGCACCGGCTTCAACCATGTTAATCGCATCTTTTGTTCCAGCGACTGTTAAATGCATTTCACTTTTTTCAGCTTGTTCTACAGTTGGGTTAATGACGAATTCACCATCAACAAGTCCGACTACTACGCCTGCAATCGGCCCTGAAAATGGAATGTCTGAAATGGATAGAGATACAGATGCACCTAACATTGCAGCCATTTCTGGAGAACAGTCTTGATCAACACTCATGACCATAGCAATAACTTGCACTTCATTACGGAAGCCATCAGGGAACAGTGGTCGAATTGGACGGTCAATTAAACGAGATGCTAATGTTGCGTGTTCACTCGGTCTTCCTTCCCGTTTAATAAAGCCACCAGGTATTTTTCCTACTGCATATAATCGTTCTTCGTAATTCACAGTTAACGGAAAGAAGTCAACAGCTTTAGCATCCTTTGAAGCTGCAGCAGTAACGAGTACAGCACTTTCACCATAACGAATTAAACAAGAGCCGTTTGCTTGTTTAGCAAGTTGTCCTATTTCAACAACAAGCGGACGTCCTGCCCATTCGATGGAAAATGTTTGTTTTTCACTCTCCATATAAATATAGTCTCCTTTCTAGTCTTACAAAACAATTTATTTCCTATTATTTATTATGTATTGTAAACAATACAAGATTGGTCATAATGGTAAGTTTTTTCTATATATATTGTGCAATATTGTCTTTAACGTATAATTTATGTATTTAAAAATTTGCTAATAAAAAAGCGGGAAAATTCCCGCTTTTCTTTTTATCTGCGTAGACCTAGTTTGTTAATTAATTCACGGTAACGTTGAACGTCTTTATTACGTAAATAAGTTAATAGGTTACGACGTTTACCAACCATTTTCATTAATCCACGACGAGAATGGTGGTCTTTTTTATGAGTTTTTAAATGCTCATTTAAAATGTGGATTTTTTCAGTAAGAATCGCAATTTGAACTTCTGGAGAACCAGTATCTCCTTCATGAGTTCTGTATTGCTTAATAATCTCATTTTTACGTTCTTGTGTTAAAGCCATTGATGTTCACCTCCTATTTATTCAACATCCCCTCAACCTAGCAATTCGTCGGAGTAGTCGAAATGCCAAGCAAAGGTTCATATCACGGTATTTAGAATACTACTTTTTCACTAAATTTGCAAGTAATAAATTAAGAAAAAAATTTTCTAGCAATAGTATATCCAATGTGAAGCTAATACAGACATTTGTTAACTCATTTGTTTAAAATAATTTCTTGCATCATGTTCATCTTGTTTCATTTGCAAAATCAAATCATCAATTGAATCAAATTTTAATTCATCACGTAAATATTTACGCCATTCTAAAATTACACTTTGTCCATAAATATCATCATCAAAATCTAATAAATAAACTTCAACAAATCGTTTTGTTTTTTCTTCATTGAAAGTTGGATTATAACCGATACTAGCTACACCGTTTACCCAAGTGCCATTTACATATAATCTGACTACGTATACGCCATTTCTTGGATAAACGTAACGATCATCAATTTGTAAATTTGCAGTCGGAAATCCTAATTTTCTTCCGCGCTTCTCACCATGAACGACATAACCGGCCATTGTATAATGTCTACCTAAATATTCGTTTACTTCTTCAACTTTTCCTTCAGAAATAAGAGAACGAATTAAAGTAGAACTAATTTTTTCTTTGTTTTTTGTAACTTTCCCTACAGTTGTATGATTAAATTGACCTTTACTATGGTCTCTAATCGTTTCCATTGTTCCTTTGCCAAATTTACCATATGTATAGTCAAAGCCAGCTGTTAGATGTTTTACGTTCAACTGAATAATATAATTATCAATAAAATATTCAGGGGTAAATGAAGCTAATTCACGTGTAAATGGCACGATAAATAAATAATCCAAACCTAATTTTTCAATAATTTCTATTTTTTCATCAAGTAATGTTATATATTTAACATTTTCCGGATTTTTGCTAAGGACTTCTTTTGGTGACGGATCAAAGGTCATTACAGCACTTTTCCAATTGTTTTCCTCAGCAATTTTCTTAGCTGTCAAGATGACTTCTTTGTGTCCTATATGTATTCCATCAAAAAAACCGATAGCAATGGACAATGGGGGTAGCGATTCACTTTTTAAGTTATTTGGAATTCCTAAACGTATGACTTTCACTGTTTTACGCACCTTTCATTATTCGAAGACTAAAACTCGATCTGGTTTCATCATACCGATTTTTGTTGGGTGTTTTCTATAAATAGCTATAATTTTTTCATTATGAGATATTGCAATCGGACCTTCTTCTTGTAAATAGGGTTCTGGTAGAGGTAAAACTGCGCCATTTCTAACCCTACTTGCTAATGTATCATGAATTACAAGTTTCGGCAATTCATTAAGAGCGGCTTCAATTGGAAGAAATATCTCATCTAATTTGTCATGATTAATTTTATCCTCGATTTCTTCAAATGTAAAACAGTCATTTTTCTGAATTCCTGCAGAACTTGTCCGAACAAGTTTTGACATATGGGCAGGATATCCTAACATCTCCCCAATCATCACAGCTAATGTTCGAATATAAGTTCCTTTACTACATGATACTTTTATTGAAAAACGAATAGTATCGCCAGTAAATTCCTCATCTTGATCGAGTAATTCCAATTCATAAATAGAAACAGTTCTTTTCGGTCTTTCTACTGGAATTCCTTCTCTAGCATATTCGTATAGCCGTTTTCCTTTCACTTTTACCGCCGAAAACATTGGTGGAATTTGTTCAATCTCACCCGTTAACTGTTCAAGGACAGCTAATATTTGTTCACGTTTTACTGGTGAAGAAATGCTTTTTTGCTCAACAACTTCTCCATCTGAATCTTCTGTCGTTGTGGAAGTACCTATTGTCACTTCACCAATATAACTTTTTCCAGCATCAGTTAAATATTGAACTACTTTCGTTGCTTGTCCAACACAAATAGGTAAAACCCCTGTCACATTTGGATCAAGAGTCCCAGTATGACCGACTTTTTTTGTTCTTAATAACTTGCGAATCTTCATCACACAGTCATGTGATGTCATTCCTGCTGGCTTCCATAATGGAACAATGCCGTTTAATTGTTGTTTCTCTGCCATATAACACACCTGCCAAATTTACAATTTAATAACTTTTTATAAGTAGTTGAGAAAATAAAGCGAGCGGAAATTGATAGGGATATGAAGTGAAGGTGGCGGCGACTCGCAAAAATGTTTCACATTTTTTCTGCGGTGCAGATTCAGTGAAGCATATTCAGAGTCCTGCGGGAAAAGCGTGAGTCTTAAGACCCCTAGAGACGTGTCTTGCAAGGCGAGGAGGCTCAAAGCAGCCCCTAGGAAAGCGTCCGCCACCGGAACATTGCCTAAAAAACTACTAAGGGGCTGAGTTTGGACAGCCCCTTAATATTATTATTCATTATCTTTATTTTCTTCACGTTGAATTTGATTTAACAAAGTTTCAATTCGATTTCCATAATCAATTGATTCATCAAATTCAAAAAAGATTTCAGGTGTTTTACGCAGTCTTATCCGTTTACCAATTTCCGAACGGATAAATCCTTTTGCTTTAGATAAACCAATTAATGTCTCTTCTTTTTTCTGTTCGTCACCTAAAACGGAAATATATACTGTTGCTTGTTGAAGATCACCAGTCACTTCAACATCTGTCACTGTAACGAATCCAACTCTTGGATCCTTTATTTTGCGACTAATAATTTCGCTTAATTCTTTTTTCATTTGTTCGCCAACTTGTTTCGAACGAAAAGACAAATTAATCACCTCTAACTTAAAGCCAGTCTACATGAGTTACCGTTCTTTCTATTTCAGGAAAAGAGTCAATCAATGTTAGTGCTTTTTGAAACTCTTGTTCCGCAATATTTTTCGACGAAGAGACTGTAACGATTTTAATTTTTGTTCGTTGCCAAACATTTTGATGGTCAACTTCTGCTATCGAAATGTTAAATTGATTTCGAAGTCTTGTAATAATCCGTTGTAAAACTGAACGTTTTTCTTTTAACGACTGAGCATCATAAATTAAACATTCAATTTCAGCGGCCAAAATCATTTCGGTGCAACTTCCTCCATTATATACGCTTCGATGATATCTCCTTCTTTAATATCATTGAAGTTTTTAATCGTAATACCACACTCATAACCTTGTGCCACTTCTTTTACATCATCTTTATATCGTTTTAATGTATCAATTTCTCCTTCAAAAATAACAATTCCGTCTCGAATTAAACGAACTGAACTGTCACGCGTAATTTTTCCATCTGTAACATAAGAACCAGCAATCGTACCGACTTTAGATACTTTAAATGTCTGTCTAACTTCTACCTGACCAATGACTTTTTCTTCATATTCAGGGTCAAGTAAACCTTTCATCGCTTGTTCAATTTCTTCGATAGCTTTATAAATAATCCGGTGTAAACGAATATCAACATTTTCCTGCTCAGCCATACTTTTTGCATTTGGAGTCGGACGAACATTAAATCCAATAATGATGGCATTTGAAGCAGTTGCCAAAATGATATCAGATTCAGTAATCGCTCCAACACCATTGTGAATAATATTCACTTTTACACCTTCAACATCAATCTTCTGTAAAGAGGCAGTTAATGCTTCAACAGTACCTTGAACGTCCGCTTTAACGATAATATTTAATTCTTTAATGTCACCTTGTTTCATTTGTTCAAACAAAGTATCTAAACTTACACGTGCAGATTCACTACGTGTTTCTTGTAGAGCTTTCTGCGCACGTGCTTCACCAATTTGGCGAGCTGTCTTTTCATCATCAAATACTACAAAACGGTCACCAGCTTGTGGAACTTCATGAAGTCCAGTAATTTCAACTGGAGTCGATGGGCCTGCTTCTTTTACTCGTCTTCCGAGATCATTGACCATCGCTCGAACACGGCCAAACGTATTTCCTACTACAATCGGATCTCCAACTTTTAACGTTCCATTTTGAACAAGTAACGTAGCAACAGAACCTCTTCCTTTATCAAGTTTTGCTTCAATGACTGTACCGTAGGCATTTCGATTTGGGTTTGCTTTTAATTCTTCCATTTCAGCAACAAGTAATACCATTTCTAATAACTGATCAATTCCTTCACCAGTTAAAGCAGAAATCGGAACAAAGATTGTATCGCCGCCCCAATCCTCTGCAATTAAACCGTGTTCAGTTAATTCTTGCATTACTCGGTCAGGGTTAGCAGTTGGCTTATCAATTTTGTTTACTGCAACAATAATTGGTACTTCTGCTGCTTTTGCGTGATTAATAGCTTCGACAGTTTGTGGCATAACACCATCATCAGCAGCTACAACTAAAATTGTAATGTCCGTTACTTTTGCACCTCTAGCACGCATAGTTGTGAACGCAGCGTGTCCAGGTGTATCAAGGAACGTAATTTTCTTGCCTTCCGTTTCAACTTGATAAGCACCGATATGTTGTGTAATACCACCGGCTTCACCTTGGGTTACTTTTGATTGACGAATAGAATCTAGTAATGTTGTTTTACCATGGTCAACGTGTCCCATAATCGTTACAACTGGTGGACGTTCTGATAATTCATCTGGATTATCTTCGGTAATGAAGGATTCTAGATCAGAAGCATCAATGCTTACTTTCTCTTCTACTTCAACACCGTATTCACCAGCGATAAGCTCAATCGCATCTTTATCTAAGTCTTGGTTAATAGTTGCCATTACACCAAGCATAAATAATTTTTTAATTAATTCAGATGGTTCACGATGTAATTTTTTCGCTAATTCTGCTACTGTTAAGGAATCTGTAAAGGTAATTTTTTTTGGGAGCTCTTTTTCCTTTTTCGGAGCTTGGTTTTGTACAACTTGTTTTTGATTGTTTTTCTTAGTGTTTCCAGCTTTTCCTTTATTTTTATTACGATTGAATGCTTTTTTCTCTTTAGATTTGAACTCTTGATCGTATTTTTTTCCTTCTTTAGCCTTCGGAGATGCTGTTTTTACTTTTTCCTTAGATGGAGCTACAACTTCATCTAATGCTTCCTTATCCGCAACAATGCCAGGTTTTACTTTTTTAGGTGCTGGCTTTACTTTTGCAGGTGCTTTTTTAGCAGGTTTTGTGTTTGATTGTGATTTATGGTTTGATCTATTTTGTGAATTTTCGTTGGAACGAGAGTTGGGCATACGTTGTTCATTTCCCCTGTTCTGATTTTTGTTTGAAGTTTTACTTTTATCTTGCACCTGCTTTGAACGTCCGAATGTTTGATCTAATTGCTTAATGACGTTTTCTTCAATCGCCGTCATATGATTAGATACTTCAATATTTAATTGTTTTAATTTTTCAATGACATCTTTACTAGTAACATTAACTTTCTTGGCATATTCATATACGCGCATTTTTGTCATTGTTTCACCCCCATTAAATTTAATCGAGCAATTGTTTTATCTTTTCAGAGAATCCTTTATCTTTAATTCCGATCACAACACGTGCTTCCTTGCCAATTGAGTTACCGAGAGTATATCGATTGGAAACTTGCTTTACTGGTATATTATAATAATTACATTTATTCATAATTGTTTTCAATGTGTTATTTGAAGCATCTTTTGCAATTAAGACAAGATAAACTCGTTGTTTTTGAATTTCTTTTATAACAAGGTCTTCTCCTGTTACAAGTTTTCTAGCTCGATTTGCAAGTCCAAGTAGAGACAACCATTTTTCCTGTTTCATACTTATGATATGTTCTCCTTTTCAACGTAAGCAAGGATCTCATCATAAAAAGATTCATCGATATCTGCTTGTAAATGCTGTTTTAACAAATTCTTTTGTTTTGCTTTAAGTACTGCTTCCTTATCTTTTAATAAGTAGGCGCCTCTTCCGTTTTTCTTACCGGTCGGGTCGATTGATACTTCCCCTTCTTTAGAACGAACAATTCTTAAAAGTTCTTTTTTGGGATACATCTCACCTGTTGCAATACATTTACGCATTGGAATTTTTCTTTTTTTGTTCATGCCACATCACCTCTTATTTATCTTCATCGGTAATCGATTCATGAACAGAATCCGCTTCTTCATCTAATTCATCATCAATTGTAATATCATCAAGAGTTAATTCTGGTGAGAAAAGCGATTCTTCCACAGGATAGATGCCTGCTTCCCTTGCATCAGATTCACTCTTTATGTCAATCTTCCATCCAGTAAGTTTAGCTGCAAGACGAGCGTTTTGACCACGCTTACCAATCGCTAATGATAATTGGTAATCAGGAACAATCACCGTTGTTGATTTTTCTTCTTCATTAACGATAACTTCTAACACTTTTGATGGACTTAATGCATTTGCGACAAACTCAACAGGGTCTTTAGAATATTTTACAATATCTATTTTTTCCCCATTTAACTCATCGACAACTGCTTGTACTCGAGCTCCTTTTGGTCCTACGCATGCACCAACTGGATCGACTTCCGGATTATCGGAATGAACAGAAATTTTAGAACGGTCACCCGCTTCTCTTGCAACGGACATAATTTCAACAGTTCCATCAAAAATTTCAGGTACTTCTAATTCAAATAACCGTTTTAACAAGTTTGGATGTGTTCTTGAAATATAAATTTGTGGACCTTTAGTCGTTTTTTCAACCTTTGTAATGTATACCTTTATACGATCATTATGATTATATTGTTCGTTAGGCATTTGTTCACTTGCCGGTAATAATGCCTCTGCTCTACCTAATAGAACATATGCAAAGCGGTTATCACGACGTTGAACAATCCCTGTCATAATATCATCTTCACGATCGATAAATTCTTCATAGATGATGCCACGTTCAGCTTCACGAACACGTTGTGTAACAACTTGTTTCGCTGTTTGTGCAGCAATTCTACCGAAATCCTTTGGCGTTACTTCAATTTCTACAATATCGCCGATTTCATAATTCTGATTTAACTTTCTTGCGTCATCCAATGAAATTTCTAAACGGGAATCAAAAACTTCATCAACAACTTCTTTTCTCGCAAATACATGCATTGTTCCCGTAGTTAAATTAAAGTTCGTACGTACATTTTGTGCTTGGTTAAAGTTTCTTTTATAAGCAGATACTAATGCAGCTTCTATAGCTTCTATAATAATGTCTCTAGAAATCCCTTTTTCTTTTTCGAGTATATCTAAAGCATCTAACAATTCACTACTCATCAGTGGCATCCCCCTTTATTTCAAAATACATGTTGTTTAATATTTTCCTATCAGTAAAAAACATTATGAGAATGATACAGCCAATCGGGCAAGGGCAATTTTGTCATAAGGAATTGTAACTAATTTTTTTCTTGTTTTTATTTTGATTTCAATGACTATTGTTTCTCCGTCAAATTCTTTTAAAATTCCTTCGAAAACTTTTTCTCCGTCAATTGGCTCGTATGTTTTCACGTGGACATTTTTACCAATTGATTTAGTAATATCAGCTGGTTTTTTTAATGGTCGTTCCGCTCCTGGGGATGATACTTCTAAGTAATAGTTATGTGGAATCGGATCAATTTCATCAAGTTTTTCACTTAACCTTTCACTGACAATCCCACATTCCTCAATATCAACACCTTCATCTTTATCGATAAAAAGACGAAGGAACCAGTTTTTACCTTCCTTTACATACTCAACATCGACAATTTCTAATCCGAGTTCGTCAACAATAGGAGTTGCGAGTTCTTCGACAATTTTCGTTACCTTACTCATAAAGACCCTCCCTTCAAAATTTAATTTAGAACAATTGTTTAATCATTCCAGTACTGTCTATTGTTATTATGTGTAAATTTTAGTGAATTACATATTTACCTTATATAACAGTGTACGTACGTTTTACATTTAGAAATTTGGACAAAAACATAAGAGTGAGGAACCCCCCACTCTTTTTTTAAGAGAATATTAATTAGAATTACTAAATAAACTATATCATATCAGGAAAATTTATGCAATAAAACCCAACTACTAAGCAGTTTTTAAAATAGAGATAGTTGGTTTTGGTCCGGTAAGCCTTCTAGAGCACCATGGTTATCCAAGAATTCAATGATTGTTTTTGAGGCTTTACCTCTTTGTTGTAAATCTTCTTTCGATAAAAACTCGCCTTCTTCACGAGCTTTTACGATATTAATAGCCGCATTCGTTCCAAGTCCAGGTATTGAATCGAAAGGCATGATTAAAGAGTTGCCTTCAATGATGAATTCATGGGCATCAGATTTATATAGATCTATTTTTTGGAACGAGTAACCACGTTCACACATTTCTAATGCTAATTCTAAAACAGTTAGTAAACTTTTCTCTTTTGGAGAAGCATCTAAGCCTTTATCATTTATTTCTTTAATCCTTGCTCGAATTGCATTCGAACCACTTGTCATCGCATCAATATCAAAGTCCTCTGCGCGCACAGTAAAGTATGTCGCATAGTATAAAAGCGGATGGTGAACTTTAAACCAAGCAATTCGGACCGCATTTAAAATATAGGCTGCAGCATGGGCTTTCGGGAACATGTATTTAATCTTTTTACATGAATCAATATACCAATCTGGTACATCATGTTTGCGCATTTCTGTTTCCATTTCTTCCGTTAAGCCACGACCTTTACGAACGGACTCCATAATCTTGAAAGCCTTAGAAGGTTCGATACCATAATACATTAAACCTACCATAATATCGTCCCGACAGCCGATAACATCTTTTAACGTACATATGCCATTACGAATTAATTCCTGAGCATTCCCCAACCAAACATCGGTTCCATGGGAAAGACCAGAAATTTGTAATAGCTCAGAAAACGTAGATGGATGGGTTTCTTCAAGCATTTGTCGAACGAAACGAGTTCCAAATTCTGGTATTCCTAAAGTACCCGTTTTACACATAATTTGTTCTTCCGTAACTCCTAATGGTTCTGGACTACTAAAGATACCCATTACTTCCGGGTCATCCGTTGGAATTGTTCGCGGATCGATACCACTTAATTCTTGTAACATTCTTAAAACAGTCGGATCATCATGACCTAGAATATCTAGCTTCAAGACGTTTTCATCAATGGAATGGAAGTCAAAGTGGGTTGTTCGCCAATCTGCAGACTGGTCATCCGCAGGATATTGAATCGGTGTAAAATCATAAACATCCATATAATCTGGGATTACGATAATCCCACCAGGGTGCTGACCTGTCGTTCTTTTAACCCCTGTCATCCCCATTGATAACCGTTCCCGTTCTACATTTCGCAATTGAATATTATTATCCTCTTCGAATCCTCTTACGTAACCATAAGCCGTTTTGTCTGCGACCGTACCAATAGTTCCTGCACGATAAACATAATCTTCCCCGAATAACACCCTCGTATAATTGTGGGCTCGTGGTTGATATTCACCGGAGAAGTTTAAGTCAATATCCGGTACTTTGTCCCCATTAAAACCGAGGAATGTCTCAAACGGAATATCTTGTCCTTCTTTATCATAGAACGTACCACATTCTGGACATTCTTTATCAGGTAGGTCGAAACCACTACCGACCGAACCATCGGTAATAAATTCCGAATGTTTACAGTTCGGACAAACGTAATGCGGAGGCATTGGGTTAACTTCCGTAATCTCCATCATCGTTGCCACAAAAGAAGAACCAACTGACCCACGGGAACCAACTAGATACCCATCATCTAACGATTTTTTAACGAGTTGATGGGAAATTAAATAAATTACGGCGAAACCATTTCCTATAATACTTTTTAATTCTTTTTCTAATCGCTTTTCAATAATTTCCGGTAGTGGATCGCCATAGATTTTTTTCGCCATCTCATAACTCATATTTGTTACCGTATCTTCTGCACCCTCAATTTTAGGGGTGTATAAATCATCTTTAATAACTTGAACTTCCTCAATCATATCGGCAATTTTATTAGAATTTTCCACAACGATTTCTTTTGCCTTTTCTTCACCTAAAAATTGAAAGGCTTCTAACATTTCATCTGTCGTACGGAAATGTACATCTGGTAGTTGAGTACGATTTAAAGGATTTGCCCCACCTTGGGAATTAATTAATATTTTACGATAAATTTTATCCCTAGGATGTAAATAATGGACATTCCCCGTTGCAACGACAGGAATATTTAGTTTCTCACCGACTTGAATAATTTTCTTAATCGTTTCTTCTAACTGTGCTTCGTCTTGTATCGTATCACTTTCGATTAACGGAGCATACACAGCTTTTGGATGAACTTCAAGATAATCGTAAAACTTTGCTACTTCCTCAAGTTCTTCTAACGATTTTTGCTGGGCTGTTTCAAATACTTCTCCCTTATCACAGGCAGAACCAACGAGGATTCCTTCTCTATATTCAAGTAAAACTGAACGTGGAATACGTGGAACACGGTAAAAATATTCTACTAATGATTTTGAAACAAGTTTAAATAAATTCTTTAATCCTACTTGATTTTGCGCAAGAAGCGTTGCGTGGAATGGTCTACTTCTTTTATAACTCGTATCGCTTTTACTGTATTCATTTAGTTCATCGAGATACTCGATTCCTTTTTCTTTCGCCATTTTTAATAATTTTATGAGGATAAAACCAGTTGCTTCCGCGTCATAAATCGCTCTATGGTGTTGCGTTAGTTCTACATTTAATTTTTTCGCTAACGTATTTAAACGATGATTTTTCATTTCTGGGAATAAAAATCTTGCTAATTCAAGTGTATCAATAGTCGGATCGGAATATTTTCCTAAACCGATTTTTTGATAGCCAACATTAAGGAATCCCGTATCAAAGGATGCGTTATGAGCGACAATTACAGAATCCCGACTCCAGTCATAAAACTTTTGCAAAACTTCTTCCGGTTCAGGAGCATCTTTTACCATATCATCAGTAATTCCTGTTAATTCTATCGTAAAGGCTGATAGCGGATGGTGCGGATTAGCAAAGGATTCAAACTTATCGATAACTTCTCCATTTTTAATTTTCACCGCTGCTAGTTCAATGATTGTGTTATAAACAGCAGAAAGTCCAGTTGTCTCAATATCGAATACTACGTATGTTGCATCATCTAATTTCCAATGCTCAGGATGGTACGCAATCGAAACACCGTCATCTACGATATTTGCTTCAACTCCATATAAAACTTTAATACCTTGTTTTTTTGCTTGTTTATATGCCTCTGGAAAGGATTGAACAACGGCATGGTCAGTAATGGCAACAGCTTTATGTCCCCATTTTGCCGCTTGACTAATTATATCTGAAGCTGAAACGACAGCATCCATTTGACTCATTTGCGTATGGGCATGAAGTTCAACTCGTTTTTCATCTTCTGGAGCTTTATCTTTTCGTACATCTCGCGGTTTTATTTCATTTATATCATTGGCCATTAATACTAGGTCACGGACAAATGTATCATTTTGGACGTTCCCACGAACTTTTACCCACATACCTTTTTTAACACGTGATATTTTCTCTTTATCTTCTCGATTATTGCTAGAGAACATTTTTACAAGAATAGAGTTCGTGTAATCTGTCATTTTAAATTCAAGTAGCGTTCTACCACTACGTAATTCTTTCGTTTCGCATGCGAATATATATCCTTCAACAACGATACGACGCTCTTCTTCAGTAATTTCATTTAATGTACGATATTCTTGGTCACCTTGAATTTGATATCCAATAATTAGAGGACCTTGATCTTCTTCCTCAACTGTATTACTACTTTCTTCTGCTTGTTTTTGCATATCCATTACGGCTTGTTTTGCCCGCTCCTCATCTTCCCTTTGTCTTTCAATGAGGAATTGTTGGTATGATTCATCATTCGTTCGATAGTTTTCATCTATATCAAACTGTAATGGAGGAAAACCGTATTGTTGAAATAAACTTAAAATAATTGGAGCATATTTTTTCTTTAAGGTCATCCCTTCTGCGTTGTTTCGGGCTTTGACAATTATTTTATTCCCTATCAATTTCGGTACTTGTTCATTTAATAACGCTAGAAGTGCAGGTGACATACCATCTAATTGTTGAATAACGTATTTCCAATAGTCATAAACGTATTGTTCATTTACATCTTGATTTTTTGTTTTTATAAAAAAAGAAACAGAAGCAATTTGATTAAAAGCTTCTTTTAGTCGTGTAGAAAATGGTAGAAAAACTTGAAAAGGAAGAACAGATTCAAATAAAAAGTGAAATTCCCATTTGCGAGTGCTCTTTTCTATAACTAGTTTTTCAATTTCACCATTTTTAAAATATGGAAAGTATTGATCTTCTCGTAAATTTAATTGCTGTAAAAGAATTTGCAACTGTTCTTTATTTTTATTCATTTGATTCATATAATCCCCCCATAGGAATTACAAATAATAACATGTAACTCATAAGTAAAATTGCACAATTGGTTAAACTACGTTTCAGAATGTCATGGATTATTATATCATAATCTATAAGATAATCAGTAAGTTTTATTTCCCTGCTTAACTCATTTAGCAACTATAAAAAATTGATAAATACAAAAGATGGAACTATTTTATTAATAGTGAAGGTGGCGGCGACTCCTCCGGGAAAAGCGTGAGTCTTGAGACCCCTAGAGAAGTGTCTTGCGAGGCGAGGAGGCTCAGAGCAGTCCCTAGGAAGCGTCCGCTACCGTAACGGAATAGATTTAAAGTGGTTTTACTTTAATAAAAAAGAATGACGATGACCTATTAGTGTCATCGCCAAACAATTTATTTTAACGATTTGTTAATTCTTCTAAAATTTGATCAACAGATTTTTCTTCCATTTCACCCGTTACGCGATTTTTAACTTCGACGATTCCTTCACTCGCTTTTTTACCAACTGTAATTCGTGTTGGAATTCCGATTAAATCACTATCTGCAAACTTAACACCAACACGTTCATTTCGGTCATCAAGTAATACTTCAAAGCCTGATGCTTGTAATTTATTGTAAAGCTCAGTTCCAACAGAAACTTGTGTTTCATCTTTCATATTTACAATAATTACATGATATTGATAAGGTGATACTACTTCTGGCCATACTAGACCTTTATCGTCAGCAAATTGTTCAGCAACAGCCATTACTAATCTTGAAATACCAATTCCGTAGCAACCCATAATCATTGGTTGGGAGCGTCCGTTTTCATCAAGGAAAGTGGCATTTAATGCTTCACTGTATTTTGTACCAAGTTTAAAGATGTGACCAGCTTCAATACCTTTAGCAAATTTAATTTTACCTTTTCCGTCTGGAGATGGGTCTCCTTCTTGAATAAAGCGAAGGTCTGCATATGTATCTACTTCAAAATCCCGTCCAGGGTTCACATTAACATAATGCATCTTTTCTTCATTTGCCCCACAAACACCGTTTACGATATATTGAACGGCAACATCAGCAATAATTTTAACATTATTTACTCCAATAGGACCGACATTACCGATTTGACAACCAATAATTTCCTCTGTTTCTTCAGGTGTCGCTAATTCTACAACTGCAGCATCAAGTAAGTTTTTCACCTTTACATCATTTGCTTCATGATCGCCACGAACAAGCACTAGAACAAACTCGTCATCAACTTTGAATAATAAGGATTTAATTGTATCTTCAGGTGCAATTTGTAAGTAATTTACTACATCTTCGATTGTCTTATGTTCACCTGTATTAACTTTTTCTAATTCTTTCAATGGCTCGTCTTTTTTCTCATATGTTGTTACAACTTCAGCCATTTCAATATTTGCTGCATAATCAGATTCATCTGAGAAGGCAATTGTATCTTCGCCTATTTCAGATAAAACCATAAATTCATGGGTACCTTTACCACCAATTGATCCAGAGTCAGCAATAACCGCTCTAAAATTCAATCCTAAGCGTGAGAATATATTTGAATATGCTTGATACATTTTATCATATGTTTCATCAAGACTTTCTCGTGATGTGTGGAAGGAGTATGCATCTTTCATTACAAACTCTCTTCCACGTAAAAGTCCCATTCTTGGACGTTTTTCGTCACGGAATTTTGTTTGAATTTGATATAACGTAAGTGGTAATCGTTTATAAGATTTTATCTCATCCCGTACAAGGGCAGTAATTACTTCTTCATGGGTTGGACCTAGGGCAAACGGTCTATCGTGACGATCGTTTAAACGCATCAATTCTGGTCCATAATCTTCCCAACGACCTGATTCTTGCCAAAGTTCAGCCGGTTGTAATGCAGGCATTAACAATTCCACACCATCAATTGCATCCATTTCTTCACGAACGATTTGTTCAATTTTTCGTAAAACTCGCCAGCCTAATGGCATGTAAGTATAAACACCGCTGGCAACTTGACGAATAAAGCCAGCACGTAATAAAAGTTTATGACTTTTTATTTCCGCATCCGCTGGTACTTCTCTTAATGTTGGAATAAACGTCTTACTTTGCTTCATCTTCTACACCTCAAAGTTTTTATCTATTTTCTATTTCAAAAAGAATCGTTGAATATCATTCCATGTAACGAGAATCATCAATAACATTAATAATGAAAATCCAATTAAATGGACGAACCCTTCTTTTTCCTTGCTTACTGGTTTACCACGTAACGCTTCAATTGCGAAAAATGTGAGTCGACCACCATCTAAAGCAGGAATTGGTAATAAGTTCATAATACCTAGGTTAACACTAAGCATTGCGCCCCAACGTAATAGGTTAAATATACCTGACTCGGCAACCATTTCTGTTGATGCGTAAATAGCTACCGGTCCCCCTAATGCATCGATTGTAAAACCACCCGTAACTAAATCACCTAAAATTATGAAAATCGTTTTTATCCAAAACCAAGTTTCTGTAAAGCCATAGGCGATTGCATCAACAAAGGATTTATCCATAGGAGCATAGACGCCAATTTTCCCTTGACCTTCAACATCATTCGGTACAACGTCTACATCAAGCACATCACCATTACGCTCTACTTGGAAGGTTAGTGTTTCACCAGGGTTATCTCGTACAATTTCTACAATCTCAGCCCATTTAGTAACTTTTTCTCCATCAATTGAATGGACAATATCCCCTTCTTGTAAGCCTGCTTCAATTGCTGCTCCATCTTCAGTAATTACACCAAGTTTTGCCTCATCTGATGGGACACCTTGTAATAAACCAATTATAATATAGACAACAACAGCTAGTAGAAAGTTAAATAATGGACCTGCAAAAATTGTTAAAGTCCTTGCTAATAATGATTTACTAGCAAATTGACGATCCAATGGCGCGATTTGACTTTCAATCCCATTATCTACGAGAACTGCTTTTGGATCTACTTTGTAAACTTTACTTCTTTCATCTTCCTCTTCTTCAATACCTTGAATAAACAAGTCTTTCTCGATATCTGCACGCTCTATTTCTACAATTCTCGCATTCGGATATTTACTTTTTTGATTAATAATGATTTTTTGTACAACTTCATTTTCATCTAATATTAACCCAACCCGAAGACCAGGCTTTAATTCGATTAACTCGGGATCTTCACCGGCCATGCGTACGTATCCACCAAGGGGTAATAGCCGAATTGTATACACCGTTTCGTTCTTTTTAAACGCAAAAACTTTGGGACCAAAACCAATGGCAAATTCCCGACAAAGAATGCCGGCTTTTTTCGCGAATAAAAAATGACCTAATTCGTGAAAAAATACAAGGGCTCCAAATAATAAAATAAAAGCTATAACAGTTGATAGTGTACTCAAAATTATTACCCCACCTTTATGAAATAAAATTTACACATTAAAACAATCTAATTATGAATCCTTAATTTTGTTGTTTTATTTATAGCGACTAACAATATCTCTCGTTTCTTTATCAACATGGAGAATCGTCTGTAAATCAGGGTTCGCTATTACTTGATGGGATGTCAAAGCTTTTTCAATCCAGTCTTCAATTTCTAAGAAAGAGATTTTCCCCGTCAAAAATGCTTGTACTGCAACTTCATTCGCTGCATTTAAAACGACAGGTAAAGTACCACCATTTTTACCTGCTTCATAGGCAAAGTGTAAACATCTGAACCGTTCAAAGTCCATTTTTTCAAAATGGAGGCTACCGATTTTTGCTAAATCTAATCGTTCAGAATTTGACGGTAAACGCTCAGGATAAGTTAATGCATATTGAATCGGAATTCGCATGTCTGGTGTACCGAGTTGAGCAATGACAGAACCATCAGTAAACTCAACCATTGAATGAATAGTGCTTTCACGATGAAGTAAGCATTCAATTTTTTCATATGGTTGATTAAATAACCAATGAGCTTCAATCACTTCTAGTCCTTTATTCATCATTGTAGCAGAATCGATTGTAATTTTCGCTCCCATTGACCAATTCGGATGGTTTAACGCGTCTTCAACAGTTACATTTACTAGTTCATCTCTTGATTTATCGCGAAAACTTCCACCTGATGCTGTAATAATTAACCGTTCAATTTCCTTTTCGTTTTCCCCATTTAAACATTGAAAAATTGCGGAATGTTCACTATCAACAGGTAATATAGTGACATTATGTTCCTTCGCTTTCGTCATTACAATATGTCCCGCTGTTACTAACGTTTCTTTATTCGCGATTGCAATTGTTTTTCCTGCTTCAATTGCTTGTAAAGTTGGTAATAGACCTACACTACCTAAAATAGCATTTACTAAAACTTCTGTATCTTCACAAGTTGCAACTTCAATTAAACCTTCTTCACCATAAGTAAATTTTATATTTTTTGGAAATTCTGCCTTTAATCGTTCTTTATCTTCTTTATTTTGAACGGAAACAATAGCTGGTTGAAATTCTCGAATAATTTTCCTCGTTAAATCAAGATTTTTCCCAACGGCAATTGCTTGTAATTTAAAGCGTTCAGGATTGGACCGAATAACATCTAATGTCTGTGTACCAATCGAACCCGTTGCACCTAATAAACTTATCCCTTTCAAATCCCCTCACCTCAAATATATGTATGAACAAGTACATCATTCTATTTTTTCTTTTAAATGAATTGCAGAAAATGTAACAACGGCATAACAAAAAGCCAACTATCTACTCGATCCAATATACCCCCATGACCAGGTAACAAGTTGCCTGAATCTTTTACATTGTAAAATCGTTTTAATGCAGATTCTACTAAATCACCTAACTGACCGAATATTGATAATATAATTGTTATAATAATTAAATGTATTAACTGATATTCTTGTCCTAATTCGGTAAAAAAGAAAAAGATGAGTGTCACTACTAATGCACACACAACTCCACCTATGGATCCTTCTACCGTTTTGTTCGGACTAATGGTTGGTGCAAGTTTTCTTCTACCGAACTTTCGTCCAATAAAATATGCTCCAGAATCCGTTGCCCAAATTAGAAACAGGGCAAAGAATATGTATAAAATCCCAGCAGTTCTTGTTTCGAGAATATAAAAAAAGCCGATTCCTATATATAAAACTGTTAATACAGTATAGCCTACATTTTCAAAAGAAAATTTGTTGTGACTAATTATTGAATATGTCATAAGGATTAGAATACCAAAAAAGATTAATTCAATTTTCAATTCTAAATCTATAAATGAAAAGAATTGGTACTGGTCAATTGGAATCATAAATATCCATAAAATTAACAAAGAAAGAATTCCAGGAAATGTAAAAATTGGGATTTTTTTCATTCGCAATACTTCAAATAATGCTATAGAAGCCATTGCATATATTAAAAGTAAAAACGGGAATCCTCCGATAAACGTTAATGGTAAAAATATTAAAGCTGCAATCACACCTGTGATTATTCGTTGTATCATATTAACCTCACCTTTAAATTCCGCCAAAGCGACGTGAACGTTTTTGATATTGCTCAATTGCATTTAAAAATTCTTCTTCGTTGAAATCTGGCCATAATACATTTGTAAAACAAAACTCAGTATAAGCTAATTGCCAAAGCATAAAATTACTTAACCGAATTTCACCACTTGTACGTATTAACAAGTCTGGGTCGGGTAAATTTTTCGTCATTAAATAGTTAGAAAAAAGTTCTTCGGAAATATTTTCTTCGACAATTTTTCCATTTTTAATATCTAGGGCAATTTCTTTAACCGCATGTAAAATTTCAGCTCGACTTCCGTAATTTAAAGCAAAGTTTAAAATAAGTCCATCATTATCCTTCGTGTCATCTATTGCTTTATCAACAGCCCGTAGAGTATGTTTAGGGATTTGCGTGCGATCACCAATCATTTGCACTTTAACATTTTTTTCAATCAGTTCTGGTAAATAAATTTTCAAAAATTCTTCTGGAAGGTTCATTAAATAATCTACTTCCGTCTTAGGTCGCTTCCAGTTTTCAGTTGAGAAAGCAAACATCGTCAACGTTTCGATTCCAAGATCATTTGCTAAAATTGTGATTTTACGAACCACTTTCATTCCTTCATGGTGTCCGGCAACTCTTGGTAATGAACGCTTTTTAGCCCATCTTCCGTTTCCATCCATAATAATCGCTACGTGTTTCGGAATAACCGATGACTTTACTTTATCAATTCGTTCCGTTTCGGTTTTAGGGGCTGTTGTTTGCTTTTTAAAAAATTTATTATAAAACATCGTTCATCCTCCACTTTTTCCTTAAAAAAGCATATGTATTCACAGGTAAAGCAAACTATTTTCTCTCGATATTAAGAAAATGAATTTCAGCTCAAAAACTGTTTACCTTTTTAAGTATATATAATCTTAACTACATTAGTAAATTATACCAGTTTTTTAATAATTAAAGAATAAAAATATCAATGGAATACATACATTATATAGGAAAAAGGATATAGAAAAAACCCCTTATTCTTATAGGGGTTTCAAAAGAAAATTCTATGTAAAATAATTATACTTCTAAAACTTCTTCCTCTTTTTCTTTCGTTAATTGATCAATTTTTGCAATATATTCATCTGTTAATTTTTGAACATCTTCAGTTAAACTACGTAATTCGTCTTCAGTGATATCCCCATTTTTCTCTTGTTTTTTCAAGTCATCATTTGCATCTCTACGAATGTTACGAACGGCAACTTTTGCATCTTCAGATTCTTTTTTCACAAGTTTAACTAGTTCTTTTCTGCGTTCCTCTGTTAATGGTGGAAATGCAAGTCTAACTACAGTACCGTCACTTGTAGGATTAATTCCTAAATCTGATTTTTGGATAGCCTTTTCAACCTCACCTACGATTGATTTATCATAAGGTTGGATTACTAACATTCTTGCTTCAGGTACAGAAATAGATGCAATTTGATTAATTGGTGTTGGTACACCGTAATATTCTACTTGAATTCGATCTAACAGGGAAGCGTGTGCTCGTCCTGCACGAATTGAAGCTAGATTACGAGTATAAGCTTGGATTGCTTTTGACATGCGATCTTCTGTGTTTTTTAATATATCATTTGCCATATTATTTCCCCCTCACAAACGTTCCAATAGTTTCACCTAGAACTACTTTTTTGATATTTCCTTCCTCCATAATTGAGAATACAATAAGTGGAATATCATTGTCCATACATAAAGTAGATGCAGTTGAATCCATTACTTGTAGATTGTTTTTAATAACATCTAAATAAGATAGTTCTGAGTATTTCTTCGCATTTTTGTCCTTAAGTGGATCAGCAGTGTATACACCGTCTACATTATTTTTTGCCATCAATATAACATCTGCTTCAATTTCAGCTGCTCTTAAAGCTGCAGTAGTATCAGTTGAGAAATATGGATTTCCAGTTCCCGCTGCGAAAATAACTACACGTTTCTTCTCTAAATGGCGAATAGCTCGACGACGAATATAAGGTTCTGCTACTTGTCGCATTTCAATGGACGTTTGAACTCTTGTTTCGATACCAAGTTGTTCTAAACTGTCTTGAAGTGATAATGAATTCATTACAGTTGCCAGCATCCCCATATAATCTGCTGTTGCTCTGTCCATCCCCATTTCACTTCCTGTTTTACCGCGCCAAATATTTCCACCGCCAACAACAACGGCAACTTCAACACCAAGTTCTACAATTTCTTTTACTTGAGTTGCAATGGATTTAATAATTGCCGGATTTATACCGAAGCCTTGCTCTCCAGCTAAAGCTTCACCGCTTAATTTTAAAACTACACGTTTAAATTTTGCATTCGTCATAGAAAGCCCCCGCTATGTAAAAATATTTATTGAAAGTTTATATATTTTCCATAAAAAGGTTGACAAGGAAGTAATTATTTAATTGTTAATTACTTTCACATCGTCAACCTTTTTAAATATTATTATTTTTTAATTTGGCTCATAACTTCTTCAGCGAAGTTCTCTTCACGTTTTTCTAAACCTTCACCAACTTCATAGCGTACGAAACCTTTAATAGTTGCGTTATGAGATTTTACAAATTGTCCAACTGTAACGTCAGGGTTTTTAACAAATTCTTGATCAATAAGAGTAATTTCTTTGAAGAATTTTTTCAAACGGCCGACAACCATTTTTTCAACGATGTTTTCTGGTTTACCTTCATTTAATGCTTGTTGTTTTAATACTTCTTTTTCACGTTCTACTTCTTCTTGAGGAACTTGAGATTCATCTAAATATTTAGGGTTTAAAGCAGCGATATGCATAGATACATCTTTTGCAACTGATTCGTCAGTTGTACCATCTAAGACAGTTAGAACAGAAATACGTCCACCTAAATGTTCGTAAGCACCAAATGCTGCGTTATCATCTTTAGTTACTACTTCGAAACGACGTAGAGTGATTTTTTCACCGATTTTAGCAATTGCTGCATTTAAATGTTCGCTAACAGTAGTACCATTTTCCATTTTTTGTTCAAGTGCTTCTTCAACAGTAGCAGGTTTGTTTTTTAATAAATGTGTAGCTAATTCATTAACTAATGTTAAGAATTGTTCGTTTTTCGCAACGAAGTCAGTTTCTGCGTTAACTTCTAAAATAACTGCGTCATTACCTTCAGTTACGATTGAAGTAATACCTTCAGCAGCAATACGGTCTGCTTTTTTCGCAGCACTAGCCATACCTTTTTCACGTAAAAAGTCAATCGCTTTTTCCATATCACCGTTTGTTTCTGTTAAAGCTTTTTTGCAGTCCATCATACCTGCACCAGTTTTTTCACGTAATTCTTTAACCATTTGGGCTGTAATTGCCATGTTTATTTCCTCCTTGAAAAAAATAAGTTATGTACCTTTTAGTATGTATAAAGAAAAAATAATAATTTATTATGGAACTATCTTTTAAAAAAGGTGATAAGGGATTACCCTCTTATCACCTATATCATTCAAAAATTACTCAGCTGATTCTGCAACTACTTCTTGTTGTTCCTCTTCAGCAACAACTTCTTCTTCGCCTTGTTTAGCTTCTAAAATCGCATCAGCCATTTTGCTAGTGATTAATTTTACTGCACGAATCGCATCGTCATTTGAAGGAATGACATAATCGATCTCATCTGGGTCACAGTTTGTATCAACCATCGCAACGATTGGAATATTTAATTTACGAGCTTCTTGAACAGCGATACGCTCTTTACGTGGATCGATGATGAAGATTGCATCTGGTAAATCTTTCATATCTTTAATTCCACCAAGGAAACGTTCTAATTTTTCTTGTTCTTTTTTCAAACCAACAACTTCTTTTTTAGGTAGAACATCAAACGTACCGTCTTCTGCCATTCTTTCAAGTTCTTTCAAACGTTGTACACGTTTGCGGATAGTTTGGAAGTTAGTTAATGTTCCACCTAACCAACGATGGTTTACATAGTACATACCAACACGTTCTGCTTCTTCTTTAACAGATTCTTGTGCTTGTTTTTTAGTACCAACGAATAATACGTTACCACCTTCAGCAGCAAGCTCTTTTAAGAAGTTGTAAGCTTCTTCAACTTTTTTAACTGTTTTTTGAAGATCGATGATGTAGATGCCGTTTCTTTCTTGGAAAATGTATTTTTTCATTTTTGGATTCCAACGGCGAGTCTGGTGACCGAAATGTACACCAGCTTCAAGTAATTGCTTCATAGATAAAACTGACATAAAAAATTTCCTCCTAATATATTGGTTTTTTTATCCTCCGCTCGCTTCTTCTTCAAACAGGACTGAAAAAATTCAGCACCCCCATTTGAATCAGCGAACGTGTGTATTCACACCATTAGTAACTATATCACATATAAAATTGACATTCAAGGTAAAATTTTTAATTTTATTTTGCTGATAGATACGGATTTAATGAGTGTTTGACTAAATTAATGCGTTTGAATCTCTCGAAGTTCCGGAGAGAATTTAATTAATAGTTCAACTTCCGTTTTCCCTTTATCCAATCTTTTGGCGATTGTTTCTACTGTTTCCCCTGCCATTAATAACTCTTTAATTTGTTTTATTTCCAAATCATGAGGATTCAAAACCTCATGGCGATCAATTTCATCATTTTTTATCTCAGTGTTTTTCACTTTACCGTCATCTTTGTTAACTAAAGAGTCGTTCGCATAATTTCCTGCTTCTTTTTCGCTATTCATATTCAACATTTGCTGATACATCTTTACGCCTGAATATAATGGCGGACTTTTAATAGAAATTGAATCATTGTATATATTATTCTCGAATTGTTGAATTCGTTCACTATTTTCAATAGATGAAGGTTGATTTTTTTCAGAAACTTGTTCAAACGGTTCACTTTCACTTTTCATTTCTTTTAACTTCCTAATAAATTTCTCATTTTCTTCTTGCATCTGCATAAAAAAGGAGGACATTGAATCCTCGAATTGCTCATTTAATTGCTTATATTTTTTCTCTAGTTCAGTGAATTTTGTTTGTCTATTAAAAAGTATTATCGTAGCAAAAATTGCGATAAGTGATAGTAGAAAGTTTATTATAATTAGAAAGCCCATCTTTCTCTCCTTTAACCACTAAAATCTATGAAATGTCCTTTATAAGGGTGAGAAGTTTCTACAGTTCCTTTCTCATCCTTTTTCGACTGATTTGAAGGAGACTGTTCGTGATTATCTTTATTTTTGTTTTCATTATCCATTTTTAATTGTGCAGATTTTTCGTTTTTAAGTACAGAAGTGCGCTTTTTTTCATCTTCTTTTTGCACAGCTAAATTTGCTTGAGCGTTTGCAAGATTGGAACGTTCGTTTAATTCGTGTTGGATTTTACCTGCATCCTGGGTCCGTGGAATTGCAATTTGTAGTTCTATCGTTTTTAAACTCATCAGAACATCGCCTCTTTATATGTAGTTTCAACGATGTCTAACCTTTGATGTTTAATCTTGTAAATATTTCCGTAATTTTTTTATCGTTTTGGAATGGATTTGCGAAATTCTTGAAGTAGATAAATCTAATACTTGTCCAATTTCCGTTAACGTTAATTCTTCTTGGTAAAATAAACTTAATACGATTTGTTCTTTTTCAGTTAATTGTTTAATTGCTTCTGAAAGTTCTTGAATTCGTTCTGAAAAAAGGATTGTTTCTTCTGGTGTTTTCATTTTATCATCTTGAAGAATAAAAGATTGTTGATCGTTATCTTCACCGTTTTGTGGAATATGATCGTCAATCGATAAAATATTTGAAAAATAACTTTCATCTATAAGCGCATTCACTTCATCGAGTGGCATATTTGCTTCCTCAGCAATCTCTTCAGGTGTTACTTTCCGTAAATATTTTTGTTCGAGTTTTTGAATAACTTTTTCTAATTTTTTCGTTTTTTCCCTAGTTTTCCTCGGCAACCAATCCTCTTTACGCAATCCATCTATAATTGAACCACGAATGCGGAAGGAAGCATATGTTTCAAACTTCAATTCTCGGGAAGGGTCATACTTCTCTAAAGCCTCATATAAACCAATAAATCCTAAACTAATTAATTCATCTTTCGTGATTGATTTTGGTAATGTTTTAAAAATTTTCTCAGCGATAATATGAACGAGAGGTGTGTATTTTTCCACAAGTTTGTTTCCAGCGTGATCATCGCGTTCATTAATCCATTGATAATATAAATTATTTTCATCTGAAGTATTTATCATTTTTTCATCTTGATGTTTAGGTTGAACTGTATAAGGCATATACTTCCCTCCTTGCCATAGAAATAATCTCGGTTATACCATTCTATTTATATTTCTTTCGTGCCTTTATTTACGGTTCGGACAAATAGGAGTCCCGTTTCAGGATTAAATTCAATTGTTCGACCACTAGATCCACCAACATCTTCACTTATTAGTGGAATGGCATAACGTTGTAATTCTTTTTTTACAGCTTCCACATTCCGAGGTCCAATTCGCATATAGTCATCTTTTGTATTAAAGGTAAACATTTGCGCACCACCAGCAATTTTTGCTTTAAGTTGCCTGCGCCAGACTCCTTCTTTTTCTAATATATCTATTAAAGTAGCAACAGCCGTATCCGCAAATTTTGCTTTATGGATTGTTTTTCCTTTAGCTAAATTAGAATCTGGTAACATCACATGGGCAAGTCCTGCAATTTGTTTATTTAAATCGTACAGAACAACTCCGACGCATGAGCCAAGGCCTGATGTTCGAATTTTATTAGGTGCTTTGCAATAATTCATATCTGCGATTCCAACTTTAACAACTTTACTTTCTACAATCATAATGTTCCAACCCCGAGTTTAGTAAGAATTTTTCGATATGAATCTGCATCAGGCAGTAGGAAAAAATGACCTTTAATTGAAGATTCGTCGATATTCGAGTTAGAATCAATTATTTCGGTATCAATAACGATGGCGTAATCACTCTCTCGTGATATTTCGATTAGACCGAAACTAATGATTGCACCAAACATATCGATGCCAACATCAGGTACAGTAGGCATAATTTGCATCTGTAAAAAGTCAGATAGAGCTGATAAATATGAACCTGCAACGATATTGCCCATTTCCTGAAAGGCAGACAATCCAATTTCAGGGTAAGGTGGTTTATTAAAGGAAAATTCATTATTACCGGTTAATTGACGTACAAATACACTTGCCTTTTCCACCGGTAAAACGAAAAACATACTTCCGTTTAAGTCGCCTTCAATTTGCAAAAATATCGCTGCAACCGTTTCTTCTGGTCCCCCAACCAATTCCATCATTTCATTAAAAGAAACAACTCGAACAGAAGGAACATTCATTTGTATTCTTTTATTTAATAAATTGGATAATGCTGTAGCAGCATTTCCAGCACCTATATTCCCAATTTCCTTTAATACATCAAGTGCAACAGGATTTAATGAGTCTTTATTAACCATTATGATGCACGATCCTCTTCATGTTTTAAAATATTTTCTAGTTTCAAAACAATTAAAAGCCGATCATCGATTTTCACTACACCAGTTATATAATTTTGTTGAATATTACCGATTACATCCGGTTGTGGTTCAATTTTTTTTTCTTGAATGTTAATGACATCATTCGCTTCATCAACTATTAAACCAACTTCTTTATCTTCCCAAGTTACGATGATAATTCTTGTATTTTGGTTATAATCCGTTGGTTCCATATCAAAACGAATACGTAAATCAATAATTGGTGTAATTACGCCGCGCAAATTTATGACACCTTTTACATATGAAGGTACATGGGGAACCCTCGTAACCCGTTCCATCTTTTCGATTGAAACGACATTTCTTACATCAATTGCATATTCCTTCCCATTTAATGAAAAGGCTACAATCTTCATTTCATCAATTGAATCTTGGACCATTCAAGTACACGTCCTTTCCGCGATTATTTAATCAAGGAGTTACAATCTACAATTAATGCAACTTGTCCATCACCTAAAATTGTCGCTCCTGAAATTGCAAAAACATTCGTTAAGTAATTACCAAGTGATTTTAATACAATATCTTCTTGTCCGATAAAGGAGTCAACAATTAGTCCAGCAAGTTTATCTCCTTTTCGAATAATGATTGTTGAAAGGAACTCATCTTGTTTATTTACTTTTGGTACATCAAAGATTTTTTCTAAATATAATAGTGGTACGACATTGCCACGATAATCGAAAACAGGCTGTTCATGGGCATAACGAATATCTGATTGACGTATAATAGCTGTTTCGATGATTGACGAAAGTGGAATAGCATATGTTTCTTCTTGTACTTTTACTAACATGACAGAAATGATAGATAATGTTAAAGGTAATTGAATAATAAATTGGGTTCCAACATGTTCTTGTGAATTTACCGAAACAGTACCGCCTAATGATTCAATTGTACTTTTAACAACATCAAGACCGACACCGCGACCAGAAATATCAGAAACTTGTTCCGCCGTTGAAAATCCGGAGGACAATATTAAATTATGAATCTCGTTATCTGATAACGTCTCTTTTTCTTCTTCTGTAATGATTCCTTTTTGAACTGCTTTCGTTGCAACTTTTTCTCGATTTATTCCTGCACCATCATCATTAATTTCAATAAACACATAATTTCCACTATGGTAAGCTTTTAATTCAATTATTCCTTCTTCTTGTTTTCCTTTTGCTAGTCGCTCTTCTGGGCTTTCAATTCCATGATCGACAGAATTTCTTAAAAGATGGACTAATGGATCGCCTATTTCATCAATTACGGTACGATCTAATTCTGTATCCGCACCACTAATTTCTAATCTAATCTTTTTATTTAATTCTCGGGATAATTGGCGTATCATTTTCGGAAAACGATTAAATACCGTCTCAACAGGAACCATGCGCATCGTTAATACGACAGATTGTAAGTCGTTTGTTACACGAGACATTTTTTCAACTGTTTCAATTAATTCTTGATGGTTTACTTCTTTCGCAATTTGATCGAGTCTGCCACGGTCTATAACAAGTTCTTCAAACAAGTTCATAAGCGTATCTAAACGTTCAATGTTCACACGAATCGTTTTATTTGTCTTCGATTTCGTTTTATTAACTGACTTTGAAGTCTTTGACGGCTTATTTTCCTGAATTTGACTTGTATCGTCTTTTTGAACTTCATTTTGCTGTATCTCATTTACTTTTTTATCTAGTTCAGCATTTTTGGCTTGTTTTATTTGTTGTACATTAATATCTTGAACTACTACTTTATCAATCTCAGAAACTTTCATTATTTTCTTTTCTACTTCTTCACTTGAATCTTTCGTTACTAAAGAAACAACAAATTCATCATCAAAGTTTTCTTCTTCTAATTCTTCCGTTGTTGGTGTTGATTTAACAACATCCCCGATTTTTTCTAATACGTCAAATACCATATACACTCGTGCAGCTTTTAATAATGTATCTGGACGGACAGAAACTGAAACTTCAAATGTATTGTAGCCTTGTTCTTTCGCTTGTTCTAATACTGTAAGTTCAAATTCATCATAGACTTGGAGATGTTCATGTTTTGTGGCTGGTTTTTCCACAATGGCAGTTGCTGCTACTTCTTGCACACTACTTTCTATTTCCTTCCCAGTTTCAATTGCCTTTAATTTTGCAACAACTTGACTAACGTCTTCTTTACCATCTCCACCTTCTGCAATGGATTCAAGCATATTTTCTAAGTGGTCAATCGCTTCAAAAATAATATCTAGTAATTCAGAAGAAAATTGAATCTTTTCATTGCGAATGCCATCCAATACGTTTTCCATTTGATGGGTTAAATTAGCCATATCCTCATAGCCCATTGTGGCAGACATACCTTTTAATGTATGGGCTGAACGGAATATTTCATTAACGATTGTTAAATCATTAGGATTACTTTCTAAAGATAACAAATTCTCATTAATCGCTTGTATATGTTCTCTTCCTTCATCAAGAAAAACCTCTAAATATTGGTTCATCCCCATGTCAATCACCTCTCGTTTACAAAGTTTGTAATGTGGATAGCTATTTTATCTAAGTCTGCTATTTCATCTACCCAGCCTGTTTTTATTGCGGATTTTGGCATTCCGTTAATAACTGCTGTTTTCTCTGATTCGGCAATTACATATGTATCTTGGTTATTGTTTTTTAAATATTCCAATCCTGCTGAACCATCGGAACCCATACCCGTTAAAATAATTGCTAGTTTATTAATATTTTTTAATTCCGCTGCAGAGATAAATAAAGTATCTACACTTGGACGATGTCCCCGAACAGGTGGATCATATGTTAACTCACTTACAAGAGAGTAACCAACTTGCCTCACTCGTAAATGTTTCCCACCTGGAGCGATATAAGCGGTGCCGTTTTTAAAAATTTCACCGTGGATCGCCTCTTTAACTTTAATCTCACATACAGCATTTAATCGATTGGCTAATGATTTTGTAAAACCACTTGGCATATGTTGCACAATTAAGATCGGGGCAGCAATATCTTTTGGAACATTAGTTAAAACCGTCTCTAAAGCGCGAGGACCACCCGTTGACGTCCCGATTAAAATAAGTTTATTTTTGCTTTTTGATGAGTAAGGCAAAACTTGGGGCTTTCTTTTTGTTCGCGTTTGATTGACTTGTGTTCGCCGAAAAATTAATTGTGTAATATTCGCCTGCTTTGCTTCAATAATTTTCTCGATGAGTTCGTCTTTCACTTTATGTATATCTAGGGAAATTGAACCAGACGGTTTCGTAACAAAATCAAAAGCTCCCTTTTGCATAGCAAGTATGGTATTTTCTGTTCCTTCTGAAGTTGTGCTCGATAACATAATGACAGGTAGCGGGTGTTCATTCATTATTCGTTCAAGAGCATCTATACCGTTCATAACCGGCATTTCAACATCCAAAGTGACGACATCTGGTTTTAATTTTTTTACTTGTTCAATTGCATCGGCTCCATTACGAGCACTTCCAATAACTTGAATATGCTCATTAGTTGTAAGTAAATCTTTGAGAATCGTTCGCATAAATGCCGAATCATCAACAATCAAAACTTTTATTGGTTCCATTCCGCAACCTACCTTTGTAATAAAACAAGTTTTAATTTTTCTATGAAACTATTGTTTTTTTCAACTTTATTTTCCCTATGATTATTATTTAAAAATATATTTGTAATTTTATTTATTTGTTTAGCTGCTAGAGAACTTGGTTTATGTAATATAAAAGGAGTTTGCCTTTTAACAGCTGTACTTATATTTGAATCTTCTGGTATGAAACCAATTTGATTACTTTCCTTATTTAAAAATTTATACAATACTTTTTGTAACCTGCCTAAAACATCTTTATTTTCCTTTTCATTTTTCATCCGATTTCCTAATAAATGAAAAGTAACTTCAGCATGATTTAGTGCTAATATTTTCATCGCTGAATAAGCATCCATTATTGACGTTGGTTCTGGAGTAACAACAACGATAATATCTTTTACACTTGAAAGGAATAAAACCAAATCTTCACTAATTCCTGCACCAATATCAAAAACGAAATAATCATATTCATAAAGATAATCTTGCATTTGCTCTAACAAATGATTGACACGTGCCTCATTTAAATAAAAGGACTCTTCTAATCCAGAACCACCAGCAATATAATGTAGTCCTTCTGGCCCAAGCTGAATTACTTGTTCTAGAGGAATGTTATTTATAAAGAAATCAGCAATAGTGTATCCTGCTTGATTTCCAACGAGAATATCAATATTTCCCATACCTATATCTAAATCAAATAATAGCACTTTTTTCTTATGTTGTGATAGGTTGATGGAAAAATTTAACGCAATGTTCGATTTTCCGACGCCACCTTTACCGCTAATGATGGCAATCGTATGTGCCAATTTTCTATCCTCTTGCTGTTCCTTTACACGTTGGCGCAATTTTCTTGCTTGGTCATTCATAAAGGTCCACTCCGATGATTTGGTTAATTATAAATTCCTTAGATGCCTCAACGATATCATCAGGAACATCTTGTCCATTCGTAATATAAGCAATTCCCTTTTTATATTTGTATGGGAGATTAAACAATGAACCATAAATCGATGTTTCATCTAATTTTGTGAAAATGAATTGATCGATTGGAACAATCGAAAACTGTTCGTATATTGCTTTTAAATCCTGCTCTTTTGCCGTTAATGAAAAAACTAAAAAGGACTCCATATCATGGTTAAAATCAATTGTACTTTTTAATTCTTTAACATATTGATCATTTCTAAAATTCCGGCCAGCTGTATCGATAAAAACATAGTCTTTATCGGCATATTTTTTGACTGCCTTTTTAAAATCAAGCATGTTATAACAGACTTCACATGGTACATCTAATATTTTCGCATAGGTTTTCAACTGTTCTACTGCAGCAATTCGATACGTATCAGTAGTAATAAAAGCAACATTTTTTTTATGTTGAAGCACTGTGTTAGCAGCTAATTTTGCTAATGTTGTCGTTTTTCCTACACCTGTCGGGCCGACGACATTTATATATTTTTTTTGTAAAGAAATAGGAGAAAACGACACTTCGTTTAGATAATTTTTTATCGTATCCGCTACAAATTGAACCGCTTCTTCGTCTGAAATTTTTTCATCATTTTTATAAAAATGTTCTAAACATTGTTCAGTTAATTGTTGTAATACATGTCTGTCAATATTTTGTTGTAAAAGTCGCTCGTAAATTTTTTGGTAAGGAGCTGGAATGTTTTGAGCCTCCGGATTTTGGGCCGATAATTTTTTCACCAATGCCTTCAATTGTTGAATTTCATTAATTAATTGTTTGTTAGTTTCATTATTTTGTTGCGGTTTTGTTATTAATTGTTCTGGCTGCTTACTTTGTTTTTCAAAATTTTCCTTTTTCTTTTCTAATTCTTTTTTTCGCTTTACATCTGGATCAATTGCCGCAATAACTTCAATATTTTTTTTACGGAATAAACCGAGAAATCCACCGGAATAAACGACTTTTGAGTTTAAAATAACAGCATCCTTACCAAGCTCTTGACTTATTTTTTTCATCGCATCAGGCATTGACGGTGCGATATATTTTTTTACTTTCAATCAATGTTCACCACCCCGACACTTTGTACTTCGATATTGGCATCTAATTCATTATAGGAAAGTATAGGTACTTGCGGGAAAAAGCGTTCAGTTAAATCCCTAACATACATACGAATTGCTGGTGAACATAATATGATGGGCGTATTATTCGTTATTTGTACCTGTTCAATTTGTTGTTGCATACTTTCCAATATTGACTGTGTAACTTCTGGATCTAATGCTAAGTAATTTCCGTGTTCCGTTTTTTGAATATGGTCCGCAATTAGTTTTTCGATTTTGCCACTTAACGTTAATACTTTTAGAGTCTCGTCATCTTGTTTATATTGATTTGTAATTTGTTTTGCTAATGCTTGTCTGACATATTCTGTTAAGACGTCTGGGTCCGTCGTTAATTTACAATAATCAGCTAATGTTTCAAAAATTATTGGCAAGTTTCGAATCGATACTCTTTCTTTAAGTAGTTTAGCCAAAACTTTTTGAATATCTCCTACTGAAAGTGGTTCCGGTGTTACTTCGTCAACAACAATTGGATACGATTCTTTTAAATGATCTATTAATTGTTTTGTTTCTTGACGACCTAATAACTCATGAGCATGTTGTTTCAATGTTTCAGTTAAATGTGTACTTACAACTGATGGAGGGTCAACAACAGTATAGCCGGCAATTTCAGCATCTGTTTTCATATCTTCTGTAATCCATTTAGCTGGTATACCAAAGGAAGGTTCAATCGTATCAATCCCAGTAATCGATGGATCATCTACGCCTGGGCTAATCGCTAGATAATGTTCCAGTAAAATTTCACCTTTCCCAACTTCGTGACCTTTTATTTTTATTCGATATTCATTAGGTTCCAATTGAATATTGTCACGAATACGTACGACAGGAATAACTAACCCTAGCTCAATGGCAAGTTGTCTACGAATCATAACTACCCGGTCAAGTAAGTCTCCACCTTGATTTGCATCAGCTAACGGAATTAGTCCATAGCCAAACTCAAATTCAATTGGATCAATATTTAATAAGCTAACGACATTTTCCGGTTTTCTTAATTCTTCAGAAGCAACTTCTTCCTCAGTTTCAATAGGTCCCGCCTCGTCTTCTTGTTTTTGACCTTTAAGAATCATATACCCACCAAAAAGTAATAAAACACCGATAGGCAATGTAACGTAATTTGGGATTGGAGTTAAAATCCCCATTAAAATTATCGCAGTACTTGCCACATACATCATTTTCGGATAGGCAAATAATTGTTCGGTAATATCCGTACCTAAATTTCCTTCAGACGCAGATCGAGTAACGATAATACCCGTTGCAGTGGACATTAATAAAGCAGGGATTTGCGTTACAAGACCGTCACCGACTGTTAACGTCGAAAAGCGATTAACTGCTTCTCCAAAGGCCATATCCATTTGTAACATTCCGATGATAATTCCAAAAATAAGGTTAATAAATACGGTTATAATTCCGGCAATGGCGTCTCCTTTAACAAATTTACTCGCACCATCCATCGAACCATAAAAGTCCGCTTCACGAGAAATATCACTTCTTCGTTTTCTTGCTTCTTGTTCAGATATTAAACCAGCATTTAAATCAGCATCGATGGCCATTTGTTTGCCAGGCATCGCATCTAGAGTGAATCGCGCAGCAACTTCCGCAACCCGTTCAGAACCTTTTGTAATAACAATAAAGTTAATAATGACAAGTATTAAGAATACTACTAAACCAACTAATATATTTCCGCCGACAACGAAGGATCCGAATGTTTCAACAACGGCACCAGCATCTCCACCAGATAAAATCGCCCTCGTTGTTGAAACATTCAGTGCTAGTCGAAATAACGTCAGTACTAATAAGAGAGAAGGAAAAATTGAAAAATCTAGCGCTGTGCGCATATTCATTGCCCCAAGTAGAGTCAACAGCGCTAAAGCCATATTAATCATAATTAAAAAACTAAGAAATGTTGGCGGTAAAGGTATGACAAGCATAACTACTATAAAGATAACGCCAATTATTACAGATAAATCTTTTACTTTCATTCCTTACTCTCCTAACATGACTACTTTTTTCTAGTCCAAATTTCAATACGTTAAGTTTTTTATATTTTCTTTTGTACACGATAAACATAAGCTAAAATTTCTGCTACTGCTTTAAAAAATTGCTCCGGTATCTCTTGACCAATTTCTGTTTCAGCGTATAAACTTCTCGCCAATGGTCTATTTTCAACAGTCACAACATCATTTTCTTTCGCTATGAGCTTAATTTTTTGAGCAATAAAATCTACACCTTTTGCCACGACAATTGGTGCATCCGCCTTCGATTCATCATATTTTAAAGCGACGGCATAATGGGTCGGGTTCGTAATGACAACATCTGCTTTCGGAACTTCTTCCATCATTCGTCTTGTCGCAATTTCTCTTTGTCTTTGCTTAATTCTTGATTTTATTAAAGGGTCCCCTTCGATGTTTTTATGTTCGTCTTTTATATCTTGTTTAGACATACGGATGTTTTTTTCAAAATCATATTTTTGATACATATAATCTAAGATAGCAATAAACAACAAAGCACCGCCCATATATAAGCCCATTTTTCCTGCAACTGAAGCTACAGCAGCCAGACTATTAGCAGGTGTCGACGTAATTAAATTTAATATTTCAGGTAAATTATTTTGCAAAAAAATAAATCCGATTACACCAATAATTGATACTTTCAAAATAGATTTTACTAACTCCACAATTGCACGAAGTGAAAAAATTCGTTTAAAACCTTTAATCGGATCTAATTTTTCCAATTTCATTTTTAATGGTTCACCTGTAAATAAAACCCCAACTTGAATGTAGTTTGCAATTAAAGCTGCTATTATTGCTACAAGAAAAATAGGAGCAATGATTTTTAATAGTTGTAAGAATGTTTCAATCGCAATTGTTTCAAGTGAATTCTCGGTTAAATCCATTAAAAAATATTTTTCAAAGGTCATAAGAAAAATGTTTAAGAAATTTTGTATAATCGATGGACCTAAAAATATGAGAACAGCAAAAACAAAAAGTAAAATGACAGCAGTATTAATATCTTGACTTTTAGCCGTTTGTCCTTTTTTACGAACATCTTGCCGTTTTTTCGGGGTCGCCTTTTCCGTTTTTTCTCCAGCAAAAAATTGCAAGTCTAAACGGTATTTTATCATCTATGCTCCCCCTTCTAAAAATATATCTATAATTAATTTAAGGTAATGGTTGACCTAATAGGGTCATAAAATCTCTCATAGCATGAAGTAATAAGTCAAATAAACTTCGCACAGAAACAATCATTACACCAATAATGACAAAAATTAATATAAAACCAACTAATATTTTCACTGGTAATCCAACGACAAAAATATTCATTTGTGGTACTGTACGAGCTACAATTCCTAAAGCCAAGTCAACTAAAAATAGACAAGCTATGACAGGAATCGACATTTGAAAAGCAATAAGAAACATGGCGCTGAACACTTCGGCAATCATTTGAATCGTATTTTCTTCTCCAAAAGCAAGGAAAGGTTGATCAATTGGTATAAATTGATAACTATAATAAATACCATCAATTAACAAATGGTGTCCATCAACCGATAATAAAAATAAAAGAGCAAACATATATAAATATTGTCCCATTATTGGAGATTGGGCTCCTGTTTGTGGATCGACGACATTTGCTAAAGCAAAGCCAATTTGGAAATCAATTAATCCTCCAGCCGTTTGAATTGCCGAAATAAGTATATACGCAATTAAACCAATGGAAACACCAACCAATAACTCTTTTAAAATAAGTAATAAATAGAGGCCTTCAAACGTAATCGGTTGTGCTACATCAATTGTAAAAACCATAATATTTGCTAAGAAAAATGCAAGCCCGATTTTAAATATAGCCGGAACTGTAGCGTAAGAAAAAATTGGGACAACCATAATAAAAGAAAGAACACGAATAAATACAAGTAAAAAAAGCGGTATTGTATTTATAAAAGCTTCCATAAAATCAACCTACAAACGTTGTGAGATTCGAAAAAATATCCGTTGCAAACTTCACCATATGATTTATCATCCAAGGTGCAAGGACTACAATACCAATTAAAACACCAAGAATTTTCGGTATAAATGCTAATGTTTGCTCTTGAATTTGTGTCGTCGCCTGTAAAATACTTACGATTAAACCTATACCTAAGGCAATGATTAATAACGGTCCTGCTACAAGTAATATAGTAAATATACCTTGTTCAGCTAAAGCTATTACATCTTCAGTACTCATAATTTTTCACCTGCTTAAAATGTCTGTAACAATGATTTTACGACGAGATGCCAGCCATCAACTAGGACAAATAATAATATTTTAAATGGTAATGATATCATGACAGGTGGCAACATCATCATCCCCATTGACATTAGGACACTGGCAACGACCATATCAATAACAAGGAATGGAATAAAAATCATAAATCCAATTTGGAAAGCTGTTTTTAATTCACTTATGACAAAAGCAGGAACGAGTGTAGACATTGGGATATCATCAATTGATTCAGGTGGTTCAGCTCCTGAATAATCTAAAAATAACGCAAGATCCTTTTGTCTCGTATGCTGTGCCATAAATTCTTTAAATGGTAAAGCAGCATTTTCATATGCTTCTTCAAGGGTCATTTCTTCATTAAATAGCGGTTTTAATGCATTCTCATTTACTTCATGAAAAGTAGGTGCCATGATAAAGAATGTTATAAACAAACTAATTCCAATAATGACTTGGTTTGGAGGTGTTTGATTCGTTCCAAGACCTGTTCTAACGAATGACAGAACAACAACAACACGAGTAAAGGAAGTTAATAAAATTAAAATACTTGGTGCAATCGATAAGACCGTTAATAGTAATAATAATTTTACAGAAGTTGAAACTGAACCAGGGTCACTTCCGTTAAAAAATGACATAAACTCGTTCATTTATCTTTAGACCCTTTCTTTATATGTTCTTCCATTGCTTCCTTCCTTTTTAACTCTATTTCCTTTATTCTCTTTGATATTTCATCTTTAAATGAATGTTGTTCCTCTGTCTCATTAGCTGTTCCCTTTTTCTCAAGAAAATCTTTTATTTTTGAATATAGATTTTTTGTATTGACCATTTGATCCATACGGTCATTATATTGTTGAAGTAAATCAGCGATTTCTTTCTCATCGGTCACTTCTTTTAACAATTGAATATTCTCGCCGACTCCAACAATTAATATTGAGTTTCCTGCTTGAATTACTTGAACTGAGCGATTTCCTCCGAGTGAAGCACCACCTAAATTTTTCACTAAATTTCCGGAGTATGGAAGATTGCTCTTTTTTTGCATCCATTTTAATAATGCAATAAGCAATCCAATTACAATTACTAAAACAAAAATTGTCCGAATAATATCAAAAAACGTAACACCAACCGTTGCATTCGTATTATCTTCTACTTTGTTTACTTCGTTCGTTTCTTTTAAACTTTCCTCTGTTTTTTCCTCGGTATTTTGATTTTCATAATAGTCATAGACACTTTTATTAACTGAATCTTGCGCATTTGCAACAATTTGTTTTGGAGAAAACAATGAGAATATAATAAATAAAACTGTAATAAAGTAAAAAGCACTTTTGTTTGTCCAGCTATGAGGAGTAAATTTATCAATTTTCGGTAGC